>JAENWF010000055.1 GCA_016650215.1 Thermoanaerobaculia bacterium | reverse complement strand
CGGCATGGGGCGCGCGAAGAGGTAGCCCTGGCCGAACTCGCATCCGAGGAACAGCAGGAGGTCGCGTTCGGCGGCAGTCTCGATTCCTTCCGCCACGACTGCGATCCCGAGGCCTTTGCCGAGAGAGATGATTGTGCGGATGATCTCGACATTCTTCGGATCGCGCGCGGCGTTGCGCACGAACGACGCGTCGATCTTGAGCGTATCGATGGGGAAGCGGTGCAGATAGCTGAGCGACGAGTACCCGGTCCCGAAATCATCGAGCGAGATCCTGCATCCGAGGCCGCGCAATCCGTTCATGATCTGCAACGCGGCTTCCGGCTGCTGCATGATCAGGCTCTCGGTGACTTCGATGCTCAACGACGAAGCCGACATTCCGCACATCTTGATCGCGCTGCGCACGTCGGAGAGCAGGTCACCCTGCGCGAAATGGCGCGAAGAGATATTGACCGCTACCGACCGCGCTCCGGCAGCGAACTTTCCGACGGCTCCGCACGAGGTCCCGAGAACGAGCTGGCCGATCGGAATGATCAGCCCCGTTTCTTCGGCGATCGGGATGAACTGGCCGGGGGAGATCATCCCGCGCACCGGATGCTTCCAGCGGGCGAGCGCCTCATAACCGACAGCCTCACCTGTGGCGAGGCGGACGATTGGCTGGTAATGGACGAGCAGCTCATCGCGATCGAACGCGCGGCGAAGATCAGTCTCGAGCTCGAGACGCGCGACGACCTCCGCGCGCATGTTCGCGTCGAAGATCTCGGAGCGTCCCCTCCCCTGCGCCTTCGCCCGATACATCGCCGTATCGGCGTCACGGAGGATCTGCTCGGGCGTCTCGTACTCCGGTCCAGCGATGATGATTCCGATGCTGACGGACGTGAAGATGTCGGTCTCGCCGACACGGAATGGTGCGGCAATCTCGGTCTGCACCCGTGCAGCGGCGCGCGTCGCGTCGGTCGCATCGACGACTTTCTCGATGAGGATCGTGAACTCATCGCCGCCGAATCGTGCGACCGTGTCTGCGGCTCGGATCGAGCCGTTCAGCCGCTTGCCGATGCCGACGAGAAGCTCGTCGCCCGCCGCATGCCCGAGGCTGTCGTTCACATTCTTGAAGTGATCGACGTCGAGGACGAGGACTGCGAAGTACTCGCGCTCGTCGCGGCGCACGCGATTCAATGCGTGGCCGACGCGATCGAGGAAGAGTGCACGGTTCGGCAATTCGGTGAGCGAGTCATGAAACGCGTTGTGCAGAAGCTGCTTCTCGGCCTCGCGCTTCTCAGTGACGTCGGACCCGATCGCAGCGCTGCCGAGAATGCTTCCCTGCGAGTTGCGCAGCACCGTGTTGTTCCAGACGACGACACGGCGCTCCCCTCCATGCGTAACGATCTCCGACTCGTCGTGCGATGCGATCACGCCGCGGCCGATGTTCGCCGCGTAGTCGCGAGCCACGCTCTTGCGCCGGTCCTCGGGCAGGAAATGGTCGAAAAAGTTCCTGCCGACGACGTCGGACTTGTCGTAGCCGGTCACGCGGAGCAGGTACGGATTGCAATAGGTCACCGTGCCGACGACGTCGAGCAGCACTGACATGAGCTCGATGTTGTCGAGCATCTCGCGGAAGCGGCGCTCCGACTCGCGCAGCGCTTCGGCGGCGCGCCGCGACGCGTCGACTTCCACCGCCATCGTCATCCGCGCCCGCCGCCCCGGGAGATCGATGTCGTAGCCGCTGATCTCCGCGCTGACGACCGTTCCGTCCTTGCGCAGGATGGCGGCCGCACCGTCGCGAACCGCCGGCGCCGCCGCCGCGCCAGGAGCCGGCGCCAGAAGTTGCCTGACCGTCATCAACAGAAGCTCGTCGCGCGAGTACCCGTAGCGCGCGACCGCCGCATCGTTGACGGCGATCAGCTCGAACGTCTCCACATCCGCGATCCACATCGGATTCGGATTTCCTTCGAACAGGAACCGGTACTGCTCCTCGGAGTTGCGCAGCGTCGCTTCGGTTCGCGTCCGGACATGAACCTTCCCGAGAAGGTCACCGATCTGCGCGATGACTTCGAGCAGACGCCCTCCAACTTCGATCGGCTCCGGTGAGAAGAACTCGAGCACCGCGACCGGCGCGTCGCTCCCGATCACCGGGAAGGCGAGCGCGGAGATCAGTCCCGACTCGCGCGCCGCGGCCGCGAGCGGCAGAGGGAGTACACCGTCGAGACTCGACGCGACCACAGGTTCCCGCTGCGCGAGCGCTTTTCCCGACACGCCGCCGCTCGGGGCGACGAGGGTCGTCTCGACCGAGCGGCGAAAGGTCTCGAAACGGGCGAGATCGCCGACGAACCAGATGTCGCTGAGCGTCAGAATCGACGTGGTGCCGATTGCGAGGTACGCATGGCCCACCGGCCATCCGAGCCGCGTGCAGACCTGATCGACGGTCGCCTGCAGCGCATCGTCGAGCGATGGCGACTCATTCGCCGCGACCGCGACCGCCTGCAGCAGCCGCAGATGTTCCTTGTTGTCGTAGAGGACGCCGGTCGCGTGCTCGGAGATCGACTCCGCCGCGTCACGCGCGCGTCGCTGACGATCGAGCCGCGTGACCAGCGTAGCCAGCTCCTGCGCGTCCAGCTGTTCGTCGTCCGCCATCTGTAACAAGCTTAGCAGGAGCGGCGCGGAAGGATCGTGATGGGTGACCGGAGAGAGGGGGCTACAGAGGACGAAAAGCCACCGGCTGAAGCCGGCGCCACGTCATGCATGGCTCGTGGCAGCATTCGTAAGCGACGTGGCGCCGGCTTCAGCCGGCGGCTTTTCGTTCCCCTCTGAGTGCATCACCTCTCGCCTGGCCCGCGCCCACGATCACATTACGGTTACCGGTTAACGGTTATCGCCTGCCCGTGAGTATCATGGCGCGCATCTCCCGGATTCGAATCGATGCTGGCTGCTGAAGACACGCGCGTGCTCGTGGTCGATGACAACGCTCTCGACCGGAAGCTGATTAACGTCCATCTCAAGGCGCAGGGATACGCGCCGCGATTCGCGAGCGATGGTGCCGAAGCGTGGACGATCCTCCAGAACGAGCCCGACAACTTCGACGTGGTCCTGCTCGATCGCGCGATGCCGATCATGGGTGGTCTCGAGCTCCTCGGCCGCATGAAGGAACATCGCCGCCTTCGCATGGTGCCGGTGATTCTGCAGACCGCGTCGGGCGGCCGCGACGATGTCGTCGAAGGGTTGCGCGCCGGCGCGTACTACTACCTCACCAAGCCGTTTGACGCGGAGATGCTCGTCGCCGTCGTCAGGACCGCGGCCAACGACTATTGCGAATACCGCGAGATGCAGGAACAGCTCCGCAAGGGGCTGCAGATTCTCCGGCTCATGCGTGACGCACGATTCGTACTGCAGACGGTCGTCCAGGCGCGTGACATCGCCGCGATCCTCGCGAACACCTGTCCTGATCCGTCCGCTGTCGTCGTCGGATTGACCGAGCTTCTGCTCAACGCGATCGAGCATGGCAACCTCGGCATCACCTATGACGAGAAGTCGATTCTCGGCACGCGCGAAGAGTGGAGCGCCGAGGTCACGCGGCGGCTGGCTCTTCCGGAGAACGCGACGAAGATGGTCGAGATCCACTTCGAGCGCGACGAGCGGGAGATCCGGTTCACGATCCTCGATGAAGGTCCCGGCTTTGAGTGGAAGCGTTTCATCGACATCGACCCGCTCCGCGCATTCGATACGCACGGACGCGGGATCGTGATGGCGAGAAGCCTCAGCTTTTCATCGCTCGAGTATCTCGGTACGGGCAACGAGGTCGTTGCCCGCATCGCGTTGTCCCAGCCGCTCCTCAGCGCGGTTTCGTCGCGCGGATGAATGCGCTCATGAACGCGCCGTCGACATCGGCCGGTATCGATTCGACATCGATTCCCGCCTCACTGAGGAACGAGCACGCGTCTTCGAGAGCGTAGACACGCGTCGGTTCGACTCCGATGCTTTCGAATCCCGCCTTCGCGAGAAGGTCGCGGTACTCGTTCTCGTGCAGAGCGCCAGCGACGCAGCCGACCCAAAGCTCGACATTGCGCCGGATCTCGGCCGGCACCTCGCCGCGGCTCACGACGTCGGAGACCGCGAAGCGGCCACCTGGCTTGAGCACGCGGAAGGCCTCGCGGAGCACACGCGGCTTGTCTGCCGAGAGGTTGATCACGCAGTTCGAAATGATCACGTCGACTGAGTTGTCGGGAAGCGGAATGTTCTCGATTTCCCCTTTCAGGAACTCCACGTTCGTCGCGCCGGCCTTCCGCTGATTCTCGCGCGCGAGCTCGAGCATGTCGTCGGTCATGTCGAGGCCGTACGCTTTGCCCGCCGGTCCGACCCGCCGCGCGGACAGCAGCACGTCGATGCCGCCGCCAGCGCCGAGGTCGAGAACCGTCTCTCCTTCGTGCAGCTCGGCGAGAAGCGTCGGGTTGCCGCAGCCGAGCGATGCGAGGACGGCGCTCTCGGGGATGACGCCGGTCTGATCGCTCTCATAGAGGTTGGAGGTGATCGGGTCGGGATTGCCCGCGCGCGGGGTCGAGCAGCAGGATCCCTTGCCGGTCGCGCGGATCTCGCGCGCAATGCTGCCGTACTTTTCCTTGATTGCATCCTGGAGTGTCGTCATTGTTTGATTCCTTTCATATTCGTTTTTGCGAATATAGGTTCACGGATCACATCTGTCAAGGCGAATATTTACTCTCTTCTCGAGTCAGGAGAATCCGGTGAGAGCATTCCACCAATGACAACCAGCCGGCGGAACGCTACACTTTCGCCATTCCGATGCACCCTCATTTGTCTCAACCGCCGCGCAGCGTGCCGATCTCGCTCTCAATCGCGAACATCTTCAACGGTTTCTCGCAGTTTGGTTGGATCGTCCTCGGCTTCGGCGGCATCTTCTTCTGGATCTTCGCCCTGAACGCCGACTTCTCCCTCGTTACGTTCCGCGGCGAGGTCGCGCGCATCGAAGGCGAGATCACCGGCATCGAGAAAACAAACGCCTCCGAGGGAGGAAGCAAGAGGAGACGCGGAACGCCCGTCTACGCGAACCACTACGCCTACTCGATCGCGGGTCAGCGATTCAATGGCGTCTCGTACGAGACCGGCAGCAGCCGTTCGGTCGGCGAACAGGTGCAGATCGAATACCTCGCGCGCAATCCTAAAGCCTCACGGATCGAGGGCATGAGGCGCGCGATGTTCGGACCGTTCGCATCATTCGTGGTGATTTTTCCGCTGGTCGGCGGGCTCATCGCAATCGTATCGATGCTGGGTGGCAGGAAACGAAACGCGCTGCTTCGCAATGGGATCGTCGCGAACGGCAAGCTGATCGAGAAACGCGCGACCAATATGCGGGTGAACAAGCAGACCGTGTACGCGCTGACCTTCGAGTTCACAGGCCGTGACGGCCGGCCACACAAGGTCACCACAAAGACTCACAACCCTCAGCGCCTCGAGGACGAAGCGCTCGAGCCGTTGCTCTACGATCCGGACAAACCGTCGAACGCGTATCTCCTCGATGAGATCCCCGCGCGACCGACGGTGACGCCTGACGGTCAGCTCGAAGGCCGTCCCGGCCTTGCGCTGGCGCTCCTGATCATTCCGCTGATCACGATCGCCGGGCACGGCCTGGTCGCCGCGCTCCGTCTCGGTTTGTTCAAGTGAGCATCACGCGCCGCACCGCGCTCCGCACTCTCGCGGCCGCAGCAGCGGTGCCGAACGCGCTCTTCGCGCAACGCCCCATTCCGCGCAACGCGCCGAACATCCTCTTCATCATGACGGACGATCAGCGAAAGGACGCGCTGGGCGTTTACGGCAATCCGATTCTGAAGACTCCGAACATTGACAGGATCGGCAACGAAGGGGCGCGCGTCGAGCAGTTCTTCGTGACCAATTCGCTCTGCGCGCCGAGCCGCGCGTCGTTCCTCACCGGACTCTACGCGCACGCGCACGGCGTTATGACGAACGGCTCAGGCGAGCCGCACCGCAATCAGGGCGGACTCCGCGCCACGCAGCGGACGTTCGTGCACGAGCTGCGCGACGCCGGCTATCACACACTTCTTGCCGGCAAGTGGCATCTCCGCTCGGAGCCTTCGGGATTCGACGAGTGGGTGATCCTTCCCGGCGGCGGCGGTCCGTATGTCGACCCGCCAATGAACGCCAACGGGGCGCGCGTCCGCATGCGCGGGTATGCGGACGACGTAGTCGGCGATCAGGCGCTCGAGCTGCTGCAGCATCGTCCGGCAGATCGCCCATTCCTGCTTCTGATGAACTTCAAGTCGCCGCACCGCGACTGGATCCCGGCGCCACGGTTCGCGAACGCATTCGAAAACGACGAGATCCCGCTGCCACGCACCTTCGAGGATCGTCTCGATGGCGACGCCCTTCGCCGAGCGAGGATGGCGATCGCCGACATGCCCGACTTCGCAGAGCGTGGTGTGCCCGCGACGCTTCCGCGCGACGAGCGGAAACGCCGCAACTATGAAGCGCTCGTGAAGAACTACTACCGGACGATTCTCAGCGTCGATGAGAACACCGGCCGCGCACTCGAGTTTCTCGACCGCAACAATCTCGCAACGAACACGCTCGTCCTCTTCTCCTCCGACAACGGCTTCTTCCTCGGCGAGTACGGTCTCTATGACAAGCGCCTCATGTACGAGCCGTCGATCCGCGTGCCGATGCTCGTCCGCTGGCCCGCGCGCATCAAGCCGATGGTTGAGCGAGCGAACATGATTCTCAACGTCGACGTCGCGCCGTCGATCCTCGACGCAGCCGGAGTCCCGCAGTCGACAATGCACGGACGCAGCTTCCTTCCGCTGCTCACCGGCGGCGAGATCGCGTGGCGCGATGCGTTCTACTACGAGTTCCATGAGTATCCCGACTACGATCACTGCGTCCGCAAACATCGCGGCATCCGCACCACGCGGTGGAAGCTGATCGAGTACTGGGAGCGCCCCGTCGAGTACGAGCTCTACGATCTCGAGCGCGATCCCGATGAGACCTCGAATCTCGCCGCGTCGCAGCCGCGCCTCGTGCGCGAGCTGAAGCAGCGGATGGAATCGCTGCGGCGTGAGCTGGCGATCAGCGACGCGGCAGGTCCGGTGCCCGCGGTCGTCCCCTGCGTCCCCGGCCGTCCCGCTTCATGATCACGCTGAAGCCGGCCGAGGCGCGGAAGCGAATGATCGCGCACCTCGGGCTCAACAAGCCGCTGGGCCGCGGTGCGGCAGGAACGCGCAAGGTGCTCGAGCGTCTTCGCTGCATTCAGCTCGATCCGCTCGACGTCATCGGCACGAACTCCGATCTCGTTGTGATGGCGCGAACGAGCGGCGTGAAGCGTGGGGATCTCTGGCGGCATCTCTTCCCGCGACACGCGTTCGAGCACTTCTTCAAGGAGCGCTGCATTCTGCCGGCCGGATCGTTTCTGCACTATCGCGAGCACGGGCATCAGGCGGAAACACCGTGGTGGCGCCATCGCGAGCGGGAGCAGCGCGTGCCCCGCAAACTCGTTGATGCGGTGCTCAGTGAGATTCGCGAGCACGGACCGGTGAGCGCGCGCGACCTCACCGATCACGGCACGGTCGTTCCGATCGACTGGAGCGGATGGATGGGTACGAAGAAAACGACGTCGATGGCAGTTGAGATTCTCTGGACGCGCTGCGAGATCGTCATCGCCGGGCGAAATGAGTCGGGCGCGAAGCTCTACGACATCCCGGAGCGTGCGCTCGGCGCAATCGCGTCCGTTCAGTCGCACGAAGACTTCGAGAGGTGGTTGCTTCGCGAGCGGGTTCGCGCCTCGGGTCTCCTCGCGCGGGCAAAACCTGCGAACGACCCGGAGCTCCTCGAAGTGACCATCGAAGGCTCGTCGCGCCGTTATCTCGCGACCCCCGAGTTTCTCGCCCCACGCACGGTGCGCTACGACGACCGCATCCGGATCCTTGGTCCACTCGATCCGCTGCTCTGGGATCGCAGCCTCGTCCGCATCGCCTTCGACTTTGACTACGTCTGGGAAGTCTACAAACCGGCGAGCCAGCGGAAATGGGGCTGGTACGTCGTCCCGGTTCTCTTTCGCGACCGGCTCATCGGCCGGATCGACGCACAGACTCACAAGATCTGGCTTGAAGGGACGGCCGATCGGAAACTCGTGAGACGCGCGTTTGATGAAGTGCTGAGTGCTGGGTCCTGAGTGCTGCGTCGTCCGTTTGCCATGGTCAGCACAGCGGCGCGATCGGCAAAGCCTGCCGCTGCTTTGCTCCTGCTGTCTACCGTGTCCATCGGGAGTACTCGGCGGCCGTCATCTGCACGAGTCGGGGGTTCGCGGCGGGATCGAGCCAGCGAAGGAGTGCGTCGAGATCTTTCCCGGCCATGGCGGTGCAGCCGGCGGTGCTGGTGCCGGGACCGCTCCAGAGGTGAATGAAGATGCAGGAGCCGCGGCCCGATTCGGGCGGGGTGTTGTGATTCACGACGATGCCCCACCGGTACTGATCGATCTCGCGCATCTTCTCCGACGATTTCCAGTCGGCGCGCTCGACGCTGTCGCGCTCGACGATCTGGTTGTAAAAGCGCGAGCTGGTGTCATCGACGCACTCCGTCGCCGCGCGAAGCTGGCGATACGGCAGCCGTGTCGTTGCACTCGCGTCGAAGCCGAACGCGGTGCCGAGCGTAAGAACACCTGACGGCGACTTGCCATCGCCTTCGCGCTTCGCGCCTACATCGGCGAGTCCCGTGCGGCCGACGACAATCGCTGCTGGATCACCAACCGCGCGCCAACTGCCACCGGCCACACGCTCGTAACGCTGCATCGAGCCGCTCGTCGACGCCGCATCCGATGTCACGACGACGATGATCTGGCGCGACGACACCAGCGGATCCGCTGGCACACTCGCGCATGCTGCGAACAGAAGGGATAAGAACGCAATCCTCACTAGTTGTCGTCGATCACGAGAATCGGATCTTCTTCCTCACGGTTCAAGATGATGTTGTACTTGCAGACCTTGTCACCCTGATATGTGAGATCCGTTAAGTAGCTGCACTTGTTGCCCGAGCAACTTTTGGTCGTCTTGTTGACGCAACCACTGTCCCTGAAGGTGATATCGAGCTCGTCCGTCGAATACTTGGCTGACCACTCGATCTTCACCGCATTGTTCGAGCTATCTCGCCGATTGCCTAACGTGACGTGTGGATCGGCTTTGATCTTTCCATACTTTTTGAAGACTTTGATTTTCGGCGCCTTAGGATCGTTCGTCATTGGATGCATGCCCGTACTCCGGCATCCCACCATCGCGCACAACACCAGCAGCACTATCAACACTCGTACTCTCATCACATCCTCCTCTCGACACTAAGTTGCGCTCGGACGCGCGATTGCTTTCTGAAACTCGGGGTCCTTCTGCATCGCGCGGAACTCGGGGTCGCGATCGACGTCACCCGCGGGATAGCCGGAGGCAGCGGCGCGGCGCAGCCATCCGAGTGTGCCGTCGCGGTCACCGCGGAGGTGCGCGATCACAGCCGCCTGATAGAGCGCGACCGCATGCGTCGGATCGATCTTAAGCGCGCGATCGACGGCGGCGCGCGCCTGGTCGAGCCGGCCGCTCCGGGCGAGCGAAGCAGCCGCGATTGCGTGCGGCAGCGGATCCTGCGGATTCGCTTTGATCTCCGCGGCTGTGGCTGCAATCGCACGGTCGTACGATTGCCGCGAGCCGGTCTGCATCCCCTCAGCCCACCGCTGCGCGTCGCCCAGATTCATCCAGTAAACAGAGCTGGCCGGCGCGAGCTCCGCCGCTTTCCCGAACGAAGAAGCCGCGGCGGCGTAACGCCCGAGCGAGTACTCGCACGATCCGCGATTCGAGTAGCCGCGATGCGTCGGCCTGAGCGCGATCGACCGGTCGTACGCTTTGAGCGCTTCCTCGTAACGTCCGGCCGACTGCAGCGCCGCACCGAGGTTCGAGTAGCCGCGCGGGCTGTCGGGGAGAAGTTCCACCATGCGGCGGAACATCTCGATCGCCTTTTCCTGCCGACCGCGCTCGAATGCGAATCGTCCGTACTTGGCGAAGGCGGCCGGCCAGTCGGGCGCGAGCGTCGTCGCCTTCGCGTAGTAACCCTCTGCATCAGCGCCGCGCCCCATCTGCTCGAGCGTCTCGGCGAGGCCGACGGTCGCGGCGGGATCCTTCGGCTGCAGCGAGAGCGCTTTCCGATATGCCGATTCGGCTTCAGCGAGCCGTCCCGTTCGCATACGCAGCTCGCCGAGGGCCGTGTGCACCTCGGGGATCGAGGCGTCGAGCTGCGCGGCGCGCTCGACGAAGAGCGTCGCCTGCTCGAGATCGGCGCTGTTCTTCGCGCTGCGGTACTTCATCAGGTACGCCCTGCCGAGAAGTCCGTTGACCGGCGCCGAGTCACGTGCGTTCGCGAGCAGCGCCTCGAGACGCGCGATTGCCTGATCGATCGCCGCGTCATCCTGCAGGCGCCAGAGCAGACCCGACGCCTCGACATATTTTCGCTGGTCAGCCGCGCTCGACATCGTCGCGCGTGTCGCGGCGGGCGCCGCGAGCTCGCGCACGTTGAGCTTCTGCAGCACGCGCTCGGCGACGAGATCCTGCAGCGCGAACAGATCGCCCGCCGTTCCCGTGATGCTGTCGCCCGTCACCTGAGTCCCCGAACCGGCATCGAGCACCGAGAAATTGACGCGAAGCTGTTCGCCTGCATGCTGCACGCCTCCCAGCAGCACGAGGTTGGCGCCGCTGCGGCGCGCGATGTCCGCGGGATCGCCCTTCGCCGCCTCTTCTCCCGCGGGAGGTGACGCCAGGCGAAGCCCCGGCGCCTGCGCCAAACGCGCGGCGAGCGTCGCCGACATCCCGTCGGTCAGCATCCGGCCGTCAGGCGTATTGCTCAGATCGCGGAATATGACCGCAATCGAGCGCTCCAAAGCGGTTGCCGCGAGCGGCGGCGCAACACTTCCGCGAAACATCCAGACTACGCCGCTGGCGAAGGCGAGGAGCGACACGACGACGACTGCGGTCGCGATTGACTTCGATCGGAAGGGCAGAAGCTTCGGTAACGTGCGATGCCGGTCGTCGGACGAGTGCGTGATGCGATCGCGGACCTCGCGCAGATCGCGCAGGAGATCGCGCGTCGATGCATAGCGATCGTCGGGGCTCTTGGCCAGCAGCCGCTGCACGACGCGGACGAGCTCGGGCGGAACGTTCGGATCGTACTGCTCGATCGGCGCCGGCTCCTCGCGGATGATCGCCGCGAGAATTTCCGCCGCCGTCGGCGCCGAGAAAGGCAGCCTGCGCGTGATGAGCTCGTAGAGGATCACGCCGAGGGCGAACTGGTCGGAGCGGAAGTCGATCGGCTTGCCGCTCGCCTGCTCGGGCGACATGTAGCCGACGGTGCCGAACACGGCGCCGGGAGTCGTCAGCGGCAGCGTCGCCTCGGTGGCCGTGATCGGACGGACCAGCTTCGCGAGTCCGAAGTCCAGGATCTTCACGTAGCCGTCACGGGTGATCATCAGATTCTCGGGCTTGAGGTCGCGGTGGACGATGCCGCGCTCATGCGCCGCCGCGAGGCCGTCGGCGACTTTCACTCCGATCCGGAGGATCTGCTTGAGCGGCAACCGCTCGCCCGTCATCAGCGATCGGAGATCGCGCCCCTCGATCAACTCCATCGCGATGTACGCGATCTCGTCGAAGCGCCCGATGTCGTAGATCGTGATGATGTTGGGATGGTTGAGCGCAGATGCCGCGCGCGCTTCCAGCTCGAACCGCCGCAGCGCTTCGGCCGCGCTCACGTCGCTCGAGAGGATTTTGAGCGCCACATCGCGGCTCAGCCGCTCATCGCGCGCGCGATAAACCTCCCCCATACCTCCAGCCCCGAGCGGCGAGAGGATCTCATACGGCCCGACGCGAACTCCTGTAGTGAGTGACAAGGGGTTTCCGGAAGGATATCACTCGGCGTGGGTGACGAGTGACGCGTAACGAGTGACGAGTGACGGCAGGCTCGACCCGCCGCACTCGTAACGCGTCACTCGTTACGCGTCACTCGTTACGCGTCAGGGCGAGTACCTCCTCACCGTCACCCCCTCATCTTTTCGGATGCTGAGCTCGGCGAGGATGCGGGTGAGGCGGCGGCCCTCTTCACTCGTGCGCTCCCATGTGTTGCAGAGCATCTCGATGTGCATCGGGTCGAT
>JAENWF010000054.1 GCA_016650215.1 Thermoanaerobaculia bacterium | reverse complement strand
CGTACGAATGCTGCCATGAGCCATGCTGGATGTGGCGCCGGCTCTCAAGCCGGCGGTCTTCCGTCCCCTCCAGGTTCATCACCTCTTCCATGGCGCGCGCCGCCATTCCCGAGCTCAGGATGACCTTGAAGGCTTTTCGTTCTTCGCTCCCGTGACCTCGTGTACCGATCCCTCTTCATCGAGAAAGTACGGAATTGACGGGTCGAAGACTGCCGTTTCGAGCCGGCCGTCGAGGCGCTGATACTTCGCTGTCTTCTCGTCGACGACCGCTGTCGCTCGGGCGTAGCCGCCCATCGAGACGCGCTCGATGACCTCGACTTTGAATTGCGCCTCCGTCAGCGCAACTTCGAGCGCCCGCTGGTTCGGCGCGAAGCAGTTCGTGGAATCGCCGTTCAGGCTGTCGCCGGGATAGGCCTGCCACAGGGGAACGGTCGCGAGCCGGGGATCGATCGCGGCGAGTGACGTCACGCTGCCATCGGGCATCAGAAGGTATTCGTCGATCATCATCGTCCCCACAAAGAGCTGCCCGCCCGGCTTCATGACCGATCGAATCGAGTCGAACGCGTGAAGCGGCTTGCGGAGGTGGTAGAGCACGCCCATGAAGAGCACGACGTCGAACTCGCCGTACTTGTCTAGCGAGAGGTTGTAGACGTTGTCCATCCGGTATTCGACCGTGCTGCCGAGAATCTTCCGGGCGGTTGCGAAGCCGGTGTACGACTCCGGAACGAAGTCGATCGCGACGACCGCAGCGCCACGCTTCTCCACCTCGAACGAGAAGTAGCCGTCCGAGCAGCCGACATCGAGCACGCGCAGGTCACGCATGACCGGCGGCAATCCGAGGCGGTCGAGGATCGGGAGTTTCATCCGGTTCGAGTCATCGCCGGGTGTGATGATGCCCGGCGCGAGCTCGATCTCGTGCCACCAGCGCCCATGTTCGGCGATGAGTTGCTTGATGACTTCCCGGTCGGTGATCCTTGTCATTCAATCCGCTCCATTCGGTCGAGATTGAGAGCGCCCGTGAGGCAGCGGAGCTCCGCGCGGCCGGTTCGATCGATGGTCACGCGGGTGACACTCTGTTTGTTGTTGGTTCCTTCGAGCGTGTACGCGTGACTGCCGAGTTTGATCGTGACCGCCGCCGGCGCGGAATAGTGCAGACGGTAAATTCCGCGGGTTGCGAGGAATGAGAGGCGGTCGCCGGCGTCGAGGATCCAGCCGGGCTGGTAGTAGTACCGCGCCATCGTGTACTCGGGGGGATCGAGGCGGCCGCCCGTGTGGGTGACATGTACGTCTTCGAAGTTGACGATCGATGCCGGCTTCTGCGCAGTGTTGAATGCAAACGCGATGAGGATTGCTGCTATCGGGATGATGAGGGGCGAGTACGCGGCGGGCGAGGGCGCCCGCCGCCACACAGAAGCTGTGATTGCGACCAGCGCAGTGATTGCGACGATCGCGGCAGCGGCGGTCGCGGCCTGGTTCCAACGGATGACGCTCGGGAAGAGACGCGAAAAGTCGGACGAATACATACGCGACAGAAACTCGCTGACGATGTTCTCGCCGTTCGCAACGTGAAAGAGCCGCCATGGATGCGCTACGCCGTGGATGACGACGCCGATCGTCCATGCGGCGATCAGCCAGAGAAAGGGACGAGCGACTCGCTCCCACAAAGCGGCGGCACCGAGCGCGAGAATCGGCATCGCGAAGACGATGTAACGCAGCGGAGGTGACCATCCGCCGTGCCATTCATGCCGCGGCAGCAGATAGATAACGTAAAGCAGCGCGGAGAAACATCCGAGCCGGAATGCTTCCGGCATCGAGCGCCAGCGCAGCAGGGCGAAGAGCGCCATCAGATAGAACGGCGCCTGAAATGCGATTCCCGCAGCGCCGTCAACGATGAGACCCAGGAGGCCGCGCCCGTAGGCGGCGGGGGCTGACGGCAGAAGCTCCTCGAGCGTGTGAATGTTCGTAGCGCTACCGGTAATGAGCCACACGATGAAGAGCGGCGCCGCGATGACAACGGCGGCGATCGCAGTCTGCCGTTTCGAACGCGAAACCGCACGAATCGTGAGCGGCAGCGCAACGAGAAGAAACCGCAGTTTGAGAAGGGACATCCCGAGGAGTGCCGGAATCCAGCGCTTCGCACGCCTCTGGCGAACCGCGCGGATGGCCTCGACGAAAAAGAAGGCTGCCGGAATCTCCGGCCAGAGTCGCGCGGCGTAGAAGAT
>JAENWF010000053.1 GCA_016650215.1 Thermoanaerobaculia bacterium | reverse complement strand
TCCTGTCGAGCATTCGCGTCGGCACCGGCTCGATCGCCGGCGTCGTCTCGGGTTCGAAGACCTACGCGAGCGCCGGTTTGACGGGCTCGAAGATGGGGACATTCACCGGCGGCTACGTCGTCTGCGGCGTCGGCCGTCCGAGCGACTTCCCGGCGGCGGTCGCGGGAAAGATTGCGCTCATTCAGCGCGGCGCCAGCATCAAGTTCGCCGACAAGGCGAAGGCCGCGAAAGCTGCAGGTGCCAGCGCGGTCATCATCTATAACAACGACGAGTCGGCGCTCACCTGGACGCTGATCAACGACGACGATCCGACTGCCACGACGTTCGACTGGCCTCTGGCCGTTGCCCTCTCGAAGAAGGACGGCGAAGCGCTCGCAGCAGCGAGTGGAGACCTCACCGTGACTCTGCGGGAAGACGACTACGCATCATTCAACGGCACGTCGATGTCGTCGCCGCATGTCGCCGGCGTCGGCGCGCTCCTCTGGAGCCTCGATCCTTCCGCGACGGCCGGCAACCTCCGTCTGGTCATGACGGCGACCGCGTCTGATCTCGGTGCCGCGGGTGTGGACAACGTCTTCGGCGCGGGACTCGTCGACGCCCTGAATGCCGCGAAGCAACTCAAGCCGGCGCTCTTCTCCGCACCGGTCACCCCTACGGATCAGGTGCCGAGCGGCCGGAGAACACTCCGGCGCGGAAGAACCTGATTGGTGACTTCTCCCCGCTTTCGCGTAAAATAACTGCCTTCTGAATCGTCCCGCCCCGGCCAAACGCCGGGGCGCTTTTTTCCGAGGAGGTCTCATGAGCAGGAGTGCTCTCGCGCTGGCGTTGCTGGCGCTCGTGGTCGCGCCCGCGGCAGTCGCCGGCGAAGATTCTCTCGTCACCGTCCGCCCGGCACCGGTCAGGGCCGAAGCCAAAGCAGCTCCGCTCCAGTCGACCCTCGATTCGCTCCTCGAGAATTACGTCGAGGGAACGACCACCGCAAGCGGCATGATCGTGTCGACACCGCCCTCGCACAACGTGATCATCGCGCACGTGAACAGCGAAGGTGAGATCGAGACCTCCTGCGTCGTCACACGCGGTGCGGCGAAGTCGATTCTCGCGAAGATCCGCACCGCCAGCCAGCATGTACCGCAGGAGAAGTGAGATGAGATCCACCACTCTCACGCTCCTCCTCGCGTTCGCTGTCTGCCTCACCGCAGTGCCGGCGGGCGCCGCGCGCTTCGTCATCGAAAACAAAGATGTCGGCACCGGCAAAGGCTTCGACGATCCGACACCCGCCGCGCCGGTCGGCGGAAACAACGGCACGACGCTCGGGGAGCAGCGGCTGAACGTCTTTCGCTATGCGGCCGAGATCTGGGGCCGCGCCCTCGAAAGCCCTGTCGAGATCGTGGTCTCAGCGAGTTTCTCGCCGATCACCGACGACCCCTGCACCGCGACCACCGGAATCCTCGGCGCGGCCGGTCCAGTCCGCGCGCTTGGCAACTTCGATGGCTCGCCGCGGCAAAACGTCCTCTACCCGGTCGCGCTCGCGAACAAATTCGCCGGCGTCGATCTCAGGCCGACTGAGGCCGACATCAACGCGCGCTTCAACTCGCTCGTTGACGATCAGACGTGCCTGGGCACGCGCGACTGGTACTACGGTCTCGATACGAATCATGGCGAAGACATCGATCTCGCGGTCGTGCTTCTCCACGAGTTCGGGCACGGCCTGGGCGTCTCAGGCAGCATGAACCTCAGCACCGGCCGTCTCTTCAACACAACGACGAACGTTCCCATCCCGAACATCTTCGAGATCAACGCGCTCGACCTGACGACGGGACTCCGCTGGGATCTGATGACCGACGCGCAGCGCAAGGTGGCGGTGACCAACAGCGGGAACGCGGTCTGGATCGGCGAGGCAACGCGAACCGCGGCGCCGCAGTTCCTCGGCTCGACTTCCGTGCTCGCGATCAATCCGGCCGGCGCTGCCGCGCGGGTCATCGACGTCAACACTGCGGCGTTCGGACCGCTGCCCTCGGCCAGCCCCGCGGCGGGAAGGATCGTCGCGGCCACGGACGCCGCGAATCCTGACGGTCCAACGACGACCGACGGCTGCTCGCCGTTCAACAATGCAGTCGATGTGGCGGGACAGATCGCCCTCGTCGATCGAGGGACGTGCTTTTTCGTCGACAAGGCGCGCAACGCCCAGAACGCCGGCGCGATCGCGGTCGTCGTCGCGAATCAGGAGCCGTGCGGCCTCCCGCCGATGGGCGGCGACGATACGAACATTCGCATCCCCGCGGTCGGAATCTCGAGGGCTGACGGCGAGACGATACGGACACAGCTCGCGACCGGCGTCGACGGCAACCTTCGCGTCGATCCGTCGTCGCGTGCCGGCGCCAGCAGCGGCGGGTTCGTCCGCCTCTACGCTCCGTGCACGCTCGAGCAGGGCTCGTCGGTTTTTCACTGGGACATCACCGCCACACCGAACGTCCTGATGGAACCTGCAATCAATGGCGATCTGCGTCACGTGCTCGACCTCACGTTGTATCAGATGCTGGACATCGGATGGACCACCAGCACGCAACCCTTAGCGCCACCGAGCGGCCGCCGGACTCTGAGACGCGGACGTTGAACGACAAGGAAACCCGGAGACCATGAATCGTATCCTGACCCTCGCAGCAGTCTTCCTCTTCGCGACATCGACTTTCGGAGAAACGAAGCAACGTTACCTCATCGCGACGCGCGGACCCGCGGCGATCGCCTCGCAGAAGATCGCCCGCACCTCCGAATCGAACGTGCGCGCATTCGCAAACGTCGATGCGTATGCGGCGGACCTCACCGAGTCTGAGGCCGCGACACTGAAAGCATCGGGCGAGGTGCGCTACCTCGCGCCGGTCGTCGAGCGGAGCATCGCATCGGACGCGAGACCTCTGATGCCGGTCTCCGGTGGCAGCAAGTACGAGAAAACGCAGAGCGTGCCGTACGGAATCGACAAGATCAGCGCGCGCGGCGTCTGGACTGCCTCGCGCGGCGCGGGAAACGTCAACGTCGTCGTGGCCGATACCGGCATCGACTACAACCATCCGGACCTGAAAGACCGCTACGCCGGCGGGTACAACGTCTACAAGAAGAACAACGATCCGATGGACGACTTCGGCCACGGCACACACGTCGCTGGAACCATCGCGGCGATTGACAACGAGATCGGCGTCGTCGGCGTAGCGCCGCAGGTTCGTCTCTGGGCCGTGAAAGTGCTCAACGAGAACGGCAACGGCAATGATGAGTCGATCATCGCCGGCATGGATTGGGTCATCTCGAAAAAGCACGAGCTCGGCGGCAACTGGATCGTCAATCTGTCACTCGGCTCGACGCTCCCGTCCGACGTCGAGCGCGAGGCGTTTCGGCGCGTCATTCAGGAGGGGATCATCGTCGTCGCAGCCGCGGGCAACCGCGGGACCGGCAGGCTCGATGTCCCAGCCGCGTACCAGGAAGTCCTAGCGATCACTGCGATCAATTACGACGACACGCTCGCTGATTTCTCGAGCCACGGCCCCGGCACCGCTTTCACCGCGCCAGGCGTAGCGGTTCTGTCCACAGTACCGGTCGGCTTCGGCATTGCTCACGATGTGGAGTCCGATTCGGGCAGGCTTTACACCGCGCTGCCGCTCGTCGGCTCATCGCGCGGCGAGATCACCGCCACCGCAGTGAACTGCGGCTTCGGCTATCCCGAGCAGATCCCCGCGAATGTCGCCGGCAAGATCGCGATCGTCATGCGAAGTCCGACGGCCGCCGAGTTTCGCTTTCGGGACAAGGTTCTGAACGTGATTCAGGCGGGAGCCGCGGCAGTCATCGTCATCCCCAACGACGGCCGCGAAGATCGCTTTCGCTGGACGCTTCTCGGCGAGGAGGGCGACCAGGACTACCCCTGGCCCGTCGTGCTGAGCGTCGACCAGAGTGACGCGCAGGCGATCTCGGTCAAGGCCGGCAGCGAGATGCTGACCATCAGCAATCGGACCGAGAACTACGCGATCTACAACGGCACTTCGATGGCTTCGCCGCACGTCGCAGGGACGGCGGCACTCGTATGGTCGCTCGCGCCGAAAGCGACCGCCGAACAAATCCGCCTTGCGATGAAACTCACAGCCTTCGACATCGGCGCTCCCGGCTACGACACGGTCTACGGCTACGGCCGGGTCGACGCCCTCAAAGCCGCGCAGTACGTCGCCCCATCCGAGTTCGGAGTTCCGCCGCCTCCACCCCCGCCCCACAACCGCCGACGGCCGGGACAATGAATAGTCCCTCATTCTGAGCCGCGAAGACGGCGAAGAATCTACTGATAGCACTAGCGATGCACATGGCCCAGGCATCGCCAGTGCTATCAGTAGATCCTTCGCTTCGCTCAGGATGACGAGGGGCCCTTTGTTCTAGAATGCGCCCCGCGCTCTTGCGCCAGTTCGAACGAGAGAGGTTCACACAATGCGGATCGGCGTTCCGACCGAGATCAAAGACAACGAATATCGCGTGGGGATGACGCCCTCCGGCGTCCGCGACCTCACCTCTGACGGCCACACGGTGTTCGTACAGCGGGGCGCGGGCGGAGGCAGCGGCTTCACCGACGAGGAGTACGTCAACGCCGGGGCGAAGATTCTCGCCACGGCGGATGAGGTCTTCAGCGAGGCGGAAATGATCGTGAAGGTCAAAGAGCCGATCGACGCCGACCTCAATCGGATGAAGGACGGACAGCTCCTCTTCACCTACCTTCACCTCGCGCCGGTCCCGCAGCTCACCGAAACGCTGCTCAAGAAAAAGATCACCGGCATCGCGTATGAGACCATCACAGGACGCGGCGGATCGCTTCCGCTGCTCACGCCGATGTCCGAGGTTGCGGGACGGATGTCGGTGCACATCGGCGCGTACTACCTGCAGAAGCCGAACGGCGGGCGGGGCGTCCTGCTCGGCGGCGTGCCGGGTGTCCTGCCGGGTGACGTCGTGATCATCGGCGGCGGGATCGTCGGAATCAACGCCGCGAAGATGGCCGTCGGTCTCGGCGCGCGCGTCACGATCCTCGACACGAATCTCGACCGTCTCCGCTATCTCGACGACATCTTCCGCGGAACCGTTCTGACGCTTGCATCGAACAAAGCACATCTGGAGGATGCCGCGCGCCGCGCCGATCTTCTCGTCGGCGGCGTGCTGATTCCCGGCGCTTCGGCGCCGAAGCTCGTCACGCGCGCCATGGTCAAGGAGATGAAGAAAGGCTCCGTCATCGTCGATGTCGCAATCGACCAGGGTGGCTGCGTCGAGACGGCGAAGGCAACGACGCACTCGAATCCGGTGTACGAGGTCGACGGCGTGATTCATTACTGCGTCGCGAACATGCCGGGCGCACTGCCCCGCACCTCGACGATCGCGCTCACGAACGCGACGCTCCCCTACACCCGCAGGATCGCAAGCCTCGGATTCTCGAAGGCGATCGCCGACCCGGGTTTCGCGGAAGGAGTCAACGTCTACAAAGGCGCGATCACATACAAAGGCGTTGCTGAATCGCAGGGCCGGCAGTACACGGCACTCAACGAGCTTCTGTGACGGATCTCGCCGTCACGGCACCGGCGGGACTCGCCTCGGCGATTCGGGTCGCTCTCCTGCACGATCGCCAGCTCGTGCAGGGAAACGTGCTGCTGCTCGGCGACTGGCACGAAGACCATTCCGACTGCGTATGGATCGACGTCACCGGACCAACTCAGGAAGACATCGAACCGTTGCTCGAAGAGTGGTTCCGGTTCCACGAGCTTGCTGCCGAAGACGCGCTCTCACCCAACACACTGCCAAAGTACGACTCATTCGACCGGTATGACTTCTTCGTATTCAGAACGACTGCTCTGAACATCGCGGCTCACGGAGTCGAGACCGAGAAGCTCGCCTGTTTCATGGGGAAGAACTTCCTCTTCACAATTCACAAGAACCCTCTCGACTCGATCGACCTGGTCTGGGGGCGGCTGCCGCAGGACGTCCGGATGATGGAGCGCGGCGTCGACTTCGTGCTCTACTCCGTCCTCGACTCTCTCGTCGACCGGCACTTCCCGCTCATCGACGAGATCGAAGAGCGCCTCGATCAGATTCACGAGCTGATCTTCTCGAATCCAACCCAGGGACTGCTCGACGAGCTCCTCGATTTCAAGCGCGACCTCAACATACTGCGCCGCCAGTCGCTCCCGCAACGAGAGTTGCTGAACCAGATCAGCCGCGGCGGATCGCGCTTCATCCGGCAGGAGCATCTGATCTACTTCCGCGATCTCTACGATCACATGTACCGGATCGGCGAGAGCATCGACATCGAGCGCGAAATGGCGACGAGTACCATGGAAGCGTATTTGTCGGTCATCGCGAACAGGACGAACGACATCATGAAGGTGCTGACCATCTTCTCGTCCATTCTTCTGCCGATCAATTTCATCGCCGGCATCTACGGGATGAACTTCGAGTTCATGCCGGAGCTGCATTGGAAGTACGGGTATCTGTGGGCGGCGCTGTTGATGGCCGCCATCGCGGCTGGAATGCTCAGCTGGTTCGGAAAAAAAGGGTGGCTCTGGCAGCGGCGCGGCGATTTTATCCGCCGCGAGTTGCATCACCGTCGAACCAAGCGCCGCAAGGCTGCGCGGACCTGACATGCGGCTGGTCGTCCTCGCGCCCGAAGCCTTTGCGCCGCTCGCTCGCCTTCGCTCTGAGGCGCAGGATGTGGAGATCATCGTAGGCGATGAGATCGGCGCGCTGCGTGAGGCCGCTGAATCAGCGGACGCGATCCTGGCCACGCCTCACTCAGCCTCACTTCTCGTCGATCTGTGGCGAGACATCCGCCATGTGCGGTGGATTCACACCCTCCTGGCTGGCGTCGAGAATCTCCCGTACGACCTTCTACGCACCAGCGAGGTCGTCGTCACCAACTCCCGCGGGCTTTACGCGGACGCCCTCGGTGAGTTCGCGATCGCGGCGATGCTGTGGTTTGCGAAGGATCTGCGGCGCCTCGCGCAGAATCAAAGCGAACGGCGGTGGGAACCGTTCCTGGTCGAGCGGCTCGAAGGAGAGACCGCCGGCATCATCGGTTACGGCGGCATCGGACAGGCGGTCGGACGACGCGCCGAGGCCCTCGGCATGCGGGTCGTGTCGGTGCGAAAACGCGGCGAGATGCACGACCCGACGGTGGACGATGTGATCCGCGAGGCGCGCTACATCGTGTTGTCCACGCCTCTGACGCCCGCAACCTATCGCCTGATCGACGCGAAGCGCATCGCGGCGATGCGAAGCGATGCGGTGCTGATCAATGTGAGCCGTGGCGCCGTTGTCGACGAAGCGGCGCTCATCGACGCTCTGCGCACACGCAAGATTCGTGGCGCCGCACTTGACGTTTTCGAAACCGAGCCGCTTCCTCACGAGAGTCCTCTCTGGACTCTCGACAATATCCTCATCTCACCTCACTCCGCCGACCACACAGCCGACGCCCACGACCGCGCCATGGACTTCTTCCTCGAAAACCTCCGCCGGTTCCAGCGCGGCGAGGCACTGGAAAATGTCGTTGACAAAGTCGAGAGGTACTGAGCGCTAAGCCCTTAGTTTTGAGTGCCTTACGACGCACTTAGCACTCGGCGCGCAGGACTGCATCCCTCCCCCTTGACAACCGCCCCTTCAAAACCTATTGTTAGCACTCACGAGAGTTGAGTGCTAACACCCTTACTCTCCTCGTAAACCAAAGAAAACACTCATCAGGAGGAGTCCCATTATGGCTACATTGGCAGCAGTTGATCTCAAGCTCCGACCCCTTTACGACCGTATCGTGGTCCGCCGGAAGGACACAAAGGAGCAGGTTCGAGGCGGCATCATCATCCCTGACACGGCCAAAGAGAAGCCTCAGGAAGCGGAAGTCGTCGCCGTTGGCGAGGGCAAGTTCAATGAGGACGGCAAGCGGATGAAGCTCGATGTCAAGAAGGGCGACACCATCCTCATCGGCAAGTACTCGGGCACAGACATCAAGATTCACGACGTGGAGTACACGATCCTCCGCGAAGACGAAGTTCTCGCGATCGTCGAATAAAACCTCATTCCGAGCCGCGAACAAGGAGATAAAGCAATGGCAAAACGAATCACATACGGCGAAGAAGCTCGCCAGGCAATCCTCAAAGGCGTCAACAAGCTGGCTGACGCTGTGAAAGTGACGCTCGGCCCGAAAGGCCGCAACGTCGTCATCGAGAAGAAGTTCGGCTCCCCCACGATCACCAAGGACGGCGTGACCGTCGCCAAGGAGATCGAGCTGAAGGACGAGCTCGAGAACGCAGGTGCTCAGATGGTCCGCGAGGTCGCTTCGAAGACCTCCGACACCGCCGGCGACGGCACGACCACCGCGACAGTTCTCGCCCAGGCGATCTATCGCGAAGGCATCAAGAACGTTACCGCCGGCTCCAATCCGATGGAACTGAAGAAGGGCATCGAACTCGGTGTCAAAGCCGCCGTCGAGGCAATCGACAAGATGGCGAAGCCGGTCGAGGGGAAGGACATCGCCCACATCGGCACCATCTCCGCGAACAGCGATGAAGAGATCGGCACCATCATCGCCTCGGCGATGGAGAAGGTCGGCAAGGACGGCGTCATCACCGTTGAAGAAGCGCGCGGCCTCGACACAGTCCTCGAAGTCGTCGAGGGCATGCAGTTCGATCGCGGCTACCTCTCGCCCTACTTCGTGACCGACGCGGAGCGCATGGAAGCGACGCTCGAGAACGTCAAGATCCTGCTCTACGAGAAGAAGATCTCGTCGATGAAGGACCTCCTCCCGATCCTCGAGCAGGTTGCCCGTCAGGGCAAACCGTTCCTCATCATCGCTGAAGATGTCGAGGGTGAGGCGCTCGCGACGCTCGTCGTCAACAAGCTCCGCGGCACGCTCAACGTCGCATCGGTCAAGGCGCCTGGCTTCGGCGACCGCCGCAAGGCAATGCTCGAAGACATCGCGATCCTCACCGGCGGCAAGCTGATCTCCGAAGACCTCGGCATCAAGCTCGAGGGCGTCAAGTGGGAAGACCTCGGCGACGCGAAGCGCGTCTCGATCGACAAGGACAACACCACGCTCGTCACCGACAACGACGACAAAACGCGCAAGGAAGCGATCGCGGGACGCGTCAAGCAGATCCGCGGCATGATCGAGGACACAACCTCTGACTATGACCGTGAGAAGCTGCAGGAACGCCTGGCGAAGCTCGTCGGCGGCGTTGCCGTCATCAAGGTCGGCGCAGCCACCGAGACCGAGATGAAGGAAAAGAAGGCGCGCGTCGAGGACGCGATGCACGCGACCAAGGCAGCGGTCGAGGAAGGCATCGTCCCGGGCGGCGGCGTCGCTCTGCTCCGCGCGATCGAGGCAGTCGCAAAGATCAAGGCAGAGGGCAGCGTTCAGGTCGGCGTCAACATCATCAAGCGCGCGCTCGAAGAGCCGTTCCGCCAGATCGTCTTCAACGCCGGTCTCGAAGGTTCGGTTCTGCTGAACGAAGTGCGTGCAAAGGGCGGAAACTGGGGCTTCGATGCTCGCAATGAGAAGGTCGTCGACATGCTCGCAGCCGGAATCATCGACCCGGCGAAGGTCACCAAGCAGGCGCTGCTCAACGCATCGTCAATCGCTGGCCTGATGCTCACCACCGAAGCGCTCGTCTCCGAGATCAAGGAAGACGAGAAGGGCGGCGGCAATCCCGGTGCCGGTATGGGCGGCGGCATGGGTGGGATGTACTAAGACTCGAACAATCTGTTTGTCGAAAGGGCGAGCCTCGCGGCTCGCCCTTTTTTTTCGCTCCGAGCCGCGCATCCGACGAAGAATCCGGGCGGGAGGAGAATTCGCTTCCCCCGCCCGGATTCCTCGCTTACGCTCTGAAAGACATCATGACTCCCTCTCGGCGGGCGCGCGCCCGGTTCCTCATCTTCTTCCTCCTGCTGCTCGTCGCTGTGCAGGTTGCCCTGCTCGTGCCGGTGATCGACGAGCGGGTCATCAAGCCATTCACTGCCGGCATCGCGAGCGTTTCGGGCGTCATTTTGAACACGCTGGGACAGACTGTGACGGTCGACCGTACTGTGATCGCCGGAACATGCTTCGCGGTCGATCTGAAAAACGGTTGCAACGCGGTGGAGGCGACTGCGTTTCTCCTGGCAGGCGTCGTGGCGTTTCCCGCGGCGATGAAGAGCAAGGCGATCGGACTCCTGGCAGGTGCCGCGCTCCTTCAGATGGTGAATCTGATCCGCGTCAATTCGCTCTACCTTCTCGGCTGTTACCGGCGCGATTGGTTCGACGCCTTTCATCTGGCGATCTGGCAGAGCGTGATCTTCGCGATCGCCATCGGATTCTTCGTCGTCTGGACGCGGCGTGTGAGCGGGCCGCGGCATGCTGCGTAATGCCGCCCGCTTCGCTTCAGGTTTCGCGATCGGCATCGCACTCTGGAGCTGGTGGGCACCGCAATACAACCGTGCGATTCTTCCAGCTGCACGTCAACTCGCACGGTTCGACTCGCGCCTGATCGATCTCCACTACACCGTGACCGGACGCGCGGTCGATTTCTGGGGCGGCACGCTGCCACCAGGACGTTTCCCGATGGATCTGCTCACGTACAACCTGATTCTGCTCACCGCCCTGTTTGCGCTGAACCGCCCCTTCTTCGCGCGACGCAACATGATCGCACTCCCACTCTCGCTCGCCAGCCTCGTGGTCACGCACATTGTCGCGGCGGCGATCAGCATCATCGCGACCTACGCAACCCGCTCAGGTGAGTGGAGTACGGCCCATTACTCCCCGTTCGAGCAGGATCTCTGGATGGCGCTCGAGTACGTTTACCGTCTGGCAGGGATGTTCGCCGTAGCGTTCGCACTCTGGTGGGGGTTCCAGCCGGGTGGCGAGAACGCCACGTGATCCAGCTTACAGATGCTCCGTCCTAACGGGAGGAAACTCATCGGCACTCAAAAAAGGAGTTGCCAATGTTCGCGTCCCTCTTGTTCGAAGCGTTCACCGGTCTGGGAGTCGTACTGGCGTGCGGCGCCCTCGTAGCGGCGTTCATGTGCCCACCCGAGAATTCGGTCGAGCCGCGCCACGAGTGGACCCTGCGGCAGCGCAGCCGTAAAGGCTGAGCTGCCTGCGCGTAACTCCTCTCTATTAACTAGCCACAGGTGCAAACCGGCACCTTCGTTGCTATCACCCTTCGTGTAGTTGTTTTCAAAAGGGACGGCGTATCCGTCCCTTTTTCTCGTTTATGGAGGGTTGATCATGCTGGTCTGGCTCTGTCAGATTCTGTTCGGCGCCGCGGCGTTGATCGCGGCGGGCCGCGCTGCGTGGGCGGTGGCATACAACGAGCGCAGAGGAAGCTACTTTCTCATCGTTGCGGGAGCGTTCGCGCTCATCTTTTTCCTGACCGTTCCGGAAGTGATGCCCGAGATGATTGCGCTCTCGATCCTGGCGATGATCGCAGGCGGACTGTTGTTGCCCGTGGATCTGCAGCGGTCGGTGCACGAGCTGATCGATGAAGAGATTGACTTCAACGACTCGACCGCGGCGCGTCGTCTGAAGCACTGAGAATTTTCTTACCGCGACGAAAGCCGCTGCAAACAGAAAGGGCGGGCCTTACGGCCCGCCCGTCTGTCTCTCTGCTACGCGGAGCTCTCAGTGCTGCATGCGCAGCGTGTCGACGAGAGCAAACGCCGGAAGCGGTTTACCGAAGAAGAATCCCTGCATGTCCGTGCAGCGGCGCGCGAGAAGGTACGAAAGCTGTTCCTTCGACTCGACGCCCTCCGCGATGATGCGAAGATCGAGGCCCTTCGCCATCGTGATCATCGCCTGAACCATAGCGGCGTCATCATTGCGCTGCATCATGTTCTGCACGAACGTCGGCGCGATCTTGAGCGTGTCGACCGACATCTGCCGCAGGTCGGTGAACGAGCAACCACCGGCGCCGAAGTCGTCGATCGCTATGCGCGATCCGAATTCCTGGAGTGTGTTCAGAATGTCATTGGCGCGCGCCGAGCGTGCGAGCGTCGCTTCGGACACCTCGAGCTCCAGGTCCTGCGGCTCGAGCTTCGCCGCTCTCACCGCGTCATCGAGCATCCGCTGCAGATCGCGTGAGTGGAACTGGCGCGTCGAGAGATTCACGGCCATCCGGAATCCCTTCAGCCCCTGGTCGTTCCAGCTCCGGAGCTGCCGGCATGCTTCGCCGACGACCCATTCGCCGATCTGACCGTCGAGGTTGCCCTGCTCGGCTGCAGGGAGGAAATCGGCCGGAGCCACGAGACCGATATCCGGGTGTCTCCAGCGGACCAATGCCTCGACACAGTCGATGCGGCCGGTCTGCACATTGACCTCGGGGTGATAGTGCAGCTCAAACTCGTTGCGCGCGAGACCGCGGCGCAGGCTCGCGACGAGCGAGGCGCGCTCGATCGCTCGCGCGTTCAGCTCCGGAACGTGGAAGCGGAACATGTTCCGGCCGCGCTCCTTCGACTGATACATCGCAGTCGTCGCGTTTTTGATCAGATCGTCCGTCGTGATTCCATCCTGAGGCGAGACGCTGATCCCGATGCTGGCCTTCACGTCGATGCGGTGATCGTCGATCTGCACCGCTTGTGATACCGAGTCGAGGACGCGCTGTGCTGCGAGTGCCGCGTCGGTCTCGCTCGACATCTCCGCGAGAATGACCATGAACTCGTCGCTGCTGAAGCGGCAGACCGTGTCTTCGGTGCGGACGCAGTCAATGAGCCGATCGGAGACCTGGCGAAGAAGACGGTCCGCGACGCCGTGACCGAATGTCGTGTTGATGAGCTCGAAGTGATCGAGGTCGACGATCATCACTGCGACCGGCTTCCGGCTCCGCTTCGCGCGGGCGAGGGCGACGTTGAGGCGGTCGACCGCGAGCGAGCGGTTCGGCAGCGAGGTAAGGCTGTCGTGATACGCCTGGAACTCGAGCTTCTGAACCGCCGAGCGTTGATCGGTGACGTCGAACATCGCCGCCTCGATCCACTCTTTCGACGCTTCGGCGACGCGGACGTACTTGAGATTCTGCAGCGCCCATACGACCGTGCCGTCCTTGCGGCGCAGCGCGATTTCCACGTTGGAAAGCGTGCCGAGATCGGTGAGAGCGGCGAGGACTGTGAGCGAGTCCGAGGCGTTCAGATAGTTGAGGCGTCCGCTGGCCAGGAGCTCCTCACTCGACGAAAAGCCAAGCATGCGTGCACACGCTTCGTTGCATTCCAGCAGCTGGCCGTCGAGCGTCTGACGGTAGACCGCAACCATGTCGAGGGCGAAGGAGTCTTCTGTCATTAGCCGCATACTCTTTTGAGTAATGTCCCCGGTGACAAGCTAGCGCTCCTCCTCTCTCTTTCCAATCCGTCAGTGGTTCGATTCTGGGTATACCGAAAGTTAGAGAAGCCGTTCCGAGCCCCAAAATCGGCCTGGAATCGGGCCAAACGCCCTCAATTTCTCGCTTTCGACCCAAAATAACCTCAGACCAGACCCCGCTCCTGAGCGAAGAGAGTCAGCTCGACCCGCCCGTGGACGCCGAGCTTCTTGTAGATGGCGTGGAGGTGGGTCTTGACCGTCCCTTCGCCGATAAAGAGCTTGCTCGCGATCTCTTTGTTCCGCATGCCGGCAGCGACCATCTTGACGATCTCGGCCTCGCGCCGCGAGAGGATCTCACTCACTTCACGGATGCCGCTCTGACGCTCGACCGCACGGTCGAGCGCGCGGACGATGAGCGTCTGATCCAGCGCGCGCTCGCCGCGGCTGACCTTCCGCACGGAATCGACGAGTGAGACAGCTGCCGACTCCTTCAGCACCAGCCCCCACACGCCGTGCTCCATCGCCTGCAGCACCTCGTCGTCCGCCATCGAGGCGGTGAGCAGGACGACTCTCGTCGTGAGATGTTCGGCATGGACACGCTGCAGGACCGAGAGTCCATCGCCGCCCGGCATCTGGACATCAAGCACCAGCACGTCGGGTTTGTGGCGGCGAACTGCGACGATCGCGTCCTCACCATTGGTGCACGTCGCGAGAACCTGAAAATCTTTGTCGCGGCGGAAGAGCTGTTCGAGACCTTCGAGAATGATTGGATGATCATCGGCGAGGATGAGCGTCGTCGTCATGCACTTCCCCATCCGAGCGGAATCGAGATCGAGACGGTGGCTCCGCTCTCGGTCGAATCGACGGTCAGGCTGCCGTTGAGCGACTGAACGCGCTCGGCAAGGACCATCGGACCGGCTCCGCCCTCGCGCATCTGATCGAGCGTCATCCGGCCGCGAAACGGGAACCCGCTGCCGTTGTCGGTGACCTCGATGAGCATCTCGCTCCCCGCAGTCCTGACGCCGACCCGCACGCGCGTTGCGGCGCCATGCTTCGCGGAGTTGGTCACAGCCTCGTGAATCAGCCGGAACGTCTCCTGGCCCAGGAACGCCGAGACGAGGGGATCGATCCGCTCAACATCGACCTCAATGTTCATTGACCACTGCGACGCAAATCGCGAACGGAGCTCTTCGATGCGTGCCGGGAAATCGAACGCAGGCTCGCGCCGCGAAGGACGAGGACGAAGCTGCTCGACGAAGCGACGAAGCTCGCGCTGGTCGGCCATGATCGTCGCTTGCGTCTCCGTGATTATTTTCCGCGCTTCTGCCGGCTGGCTCTCGAGCATGCTGTGAATCGTTTCGAGCTGCAGCACGACGCCGGTGAATGACTGCAGCAGCCCGTCATGCAGATCGCGCGCGACTCGGATCCGGTCCTGCGCGACCGCCTCGTGCACCGCGTTCTGCACGTGAAGCGTTGCTTCGAATCGCGTCGCGATCAGGATCCCGATCGCCTCCGCGAGACAGAGCTCGGTGGCGTCCGGCGGGCTCGGCGACTGGACGAACAGGCGTCCGTTGACGTTCTCCGACACGACCGGCGCCGAGATTAGCGGCAAGCTCAATCCGAGTCCCGCATGAACCGGCGTCTCGACGCGGATCACCGGCTTCACGCAGGCAACGCGAACGAGAGGCTGCTCCGCAAAAAAAGTCAGTTGGCTCAGCTCTTCCGCGACGCTCGTCGCGACGTCAACAACTTCCTCTTCCCGCCATTTGAAGCCGTCGTCATCGAGAGATGCCACCGTTGCCCACGGCTCGTCTCCCTGCTCGAAGAGCAACAAGACCCGCGAAGCTTCGAACAGCTCGCGACACTGCTCCGTGCACTCCTTCGCCAGCGTCCGATTGTCCGGAAGGACGTTTCGAGGCCAACGCCGCAGAGTGGCAGAGATCTCCTCTGTTCGCCGCATGAGCCGCCGGTATGGTAGCAGGACTGCGGGAGAGTCGAGGCCGAGGGAGAGCACGTCAACCCTGGCCATGTCCATCCCGAGCGGAGCGAGGGATCCCCCGCGTCCGGGCGATGATCGCGTTAGCGCGGAGGATCCTTCGCCGTCCTGGCGGCTTCTAATGAATCTACTTCTGCGATCAGGGGCAACAGAGGACGGAAAGCCGCCGGCTTGAGAGCCGGCGCCACATCGCTCGCGAATGCTGAATACCAGGCATGCCGGATGCGGCAGAACTCGAGCGCAGGGACATCAACTCTTCCATGGCGCGAGCCGCCATTCCCGAGCTCAGGATGACAAGAGCTCGTCTCTCGTCACCGTCGTTCCCGCAACCGCCGCGTACATCCACACAGCCCCAGCCACAGCGATGGCGACGGGCACGACGAGGAATCCGGTCTCGAGCGAGCTTGCGTCGGAGATGTAGCCGATGAGCGGTGGCGAGGGAATGTCGCCGAAAAAATGCATTGCGAACACCGACAAACCGATCGCGGTCGCACGCTCGGAGGGCGACACGACATTAAGGATTGCGGAGTTCACCGGACCTGTGCACATGAAGATGAGCACCTCCGCGACGACGATCGCCGGAATGAACACCGCGCGATCGGGATGGCTCAGCGACAGCCACGTCACCGGCGCAGCGACGAGCGTCGCGATGCCGGATACCCAGAGGTACGCGTTGCGCGTGCGCCGCATCAGCAGATCCCCGAGCCATCCGCCCGCGAACGTTCCCGCGAATCCCGCGACGAGCGTGATCGCGCCAAACGTGATCGTCGCCTCGCTTCGCTCCATCCCGCGAACACGCTCGAGAAACGCGGGCATCCAGAACGCGAGCCCGCCAAGCGCGAACGTGTAGGCGGCGTATCCGAGGACTGCGAGCACGTAGACCCGATTCCGAACAAGACGGCGGTAGCCTTCGGCAAGCGTGCCGGCCGGAATCTCTCCCACCGGTCTCAATTCGGTTGCGCCGCGCTGAGGATCGACGACCTTCATCACGAGCAGTGAGAGCAGAATCCCTGGCGCACCGGCGATCCAGAACGCCGCGCGCCATCCGAAATGCTGGTCGACGAAGCCTCCGATCACATATCCCGCCGCTGATCCGACTGGAATCGCCGCGAAGAAGAACGAGAGCACTCGCCCTCTCTGCTCGATCGGAAAGTGATCCGCGAGGAGCGCCGGTGCGATCGTTCCGTATGCACCTTCGCCGACGCCAACCGCCGCGCGCGCGGCGAAGAGGGACCAGAATCCGCGCGCGAATCCGGCCGCAGC
>JAENWF010000052.1 GCA_016650215.1 Thermoanaerobaculia bacterium | reverse complement strand
GGTCTGGAGGATGGCGAGCAGGAGGAAGGCAAGGGCGGCGGTCGTGCGAGAGACGAAGAGCCGCCGGCTGAAGCCGGCGCCACGTCCAGCATCGCTCGTGGCAGGATCCGCGCGTGACGTGGCGCCGGCTTCAGCCGGCGGATCTTCGTCTCTCTCTCGCATTTTTCTTATAGGTCCGAGCCCACCGCCTCTGGCTTCGTTCTCTCCAGCGCTATCAGTTGATCCTTCGCTTCGCTCAGGATAAACGAGGGATGAATCTTGCACACGACGGCAGCGATGACAGTCATCCTCCTCTTCGGCGGTTCGAGCGACGAGCGGCACGTCTCGGTCGCGACCGCGCAGAGTGTCGCGCGGTTGCTCGGCAATCCGCTCTGCTGGTTCTGGGCGCCGGACGGAGCGATCTACGACGTACCGGTGAGCGAGGTCCTCGGACACGAGCGGGCATTTGAAATCGACTTCGATCCGAAGCGCCCCGCGATCTGGCCGACTCTCGAGCAGGCCCTCGACACGCTTCCTGTCGACGATCCGGCCTTCTTCCTCGGCCTCCACGGCGGTGCCGGCGAAGACGGCACGGTGCAGAAGATGATGGAGCAGCGCGGCATCCCCTTCTCCGGCTCCGGCTCTGCCGCGAGCGCGGCAGCGTTCGACAAAGGCCACGCGAAGGAACAACTGCGCGGCAAAGTGACGAGCGCCGAGTCGCGCATCGTTGGTGTTTCCGATCCTGACACCATCCGCACCGCAGTCGAGACGATGCTCGAGCAGCACGAGCGCATCGTGCTCAAGCCGCTCGCGGCCGGCTCGAGCCGCGGCCTTTTTTTCCTGAATCGCAGCGAGGCTTTCGACGACATCATCGCGAAGATCGCGAAGTTGAAACTCCCCTACATCATCGAGCAGTTCATCAACGGACGCGAGCTGACGGTCGGCGTCATCGACCGCGGCAACGGCCCCATCGCGCTGCCGGTGGTCGAGATCGAAGTCGACGCCGGCCATTCGTTCGACTACGAGGGCAAATACCTCGGTAAGGGAACGCGCGAGATCTGTCCCGCGAATCTCTCACACGAGCTGACGAAGGCAGCGCTCCAGACCGCGCTCGCGGCGCATACAGGTCTCGGCTGCGAGGGCTACTCGCGGACCGACATCATGGCGGCCGAGGATGGGATGTACTTCCTCGAGCTCAACACGCTGCCGGGGCTCACGATAAGCTCGCTCGTGCCGCAGGAGCTGAAGGCGGACGGAATCGAGTTCCGCGATTTCCTCGAGGAGCAGATCGCGATCGCGCGCAAGCGCGGCGTCAGTCGCGACGCGAAGGCTGCGGCGCGTTGAGCACCGTGATGCGGCCTTCGATCTTCGGCTGAAGGGGTCTGCCGCGTTTCTGCAACGCTTCGATGATGGCGTCGCGTACGGGACGATTCTGATAGATCATGATCCGGTCGGGAGTGATGTCTTTCATCGCGGAGCTGAGGCCGTCGCCACCGACGACCAGAAAGTCGAGCATCGCGACTTTGTAGAGGCGTGCCGGTTCGAGCGGCTCGCCGTTCTCGAGCGTGGCAGAGACAAGGCGATTGCGCTCGGTCTCTGGCTTGTCCGCATCGCGCGCCTCGTCGATCACATAGCGAAGACCGCTCACCTGCAGCACGCCCGATCCGCCGGTGCTCGACGCGCGCAGCGCCTCCGTGATCTGGGCCCCGGTCATCATCACGACAGCCGGATAGTTGTCGAATGGACTCACCTCGAAGATGTCGGCGTAGACGAGATCGCCGGCTCGAAGGTTCGCGCGGATGCCGCCCGAGTTGAAGAACGCGATTTCGGCGCGCGTGAAATCGCGCAGCGCATCGGTCAGTAGATTGCCGAGCTCCGACTCGCGCTGATAGATGCGCGTGAAGGGCGCGAGCACCGTGAGCCCGAGCTTCTCGTTTTTCTTCGCAGCGACGCGGTCCAGATACGGTTTCGTTAGCGCCTCGATCCGCGCGTCGGGAATGATCGTCCGGCCGGCAAAGATACGCGGCACCAGAACCGCACCGGCAGGCGCGTTGCGCGGATCGCAGCGGTCGGTTCCCGCGTACACCTGCGAGCAGATCATCGTGAGCGGGCGGATGTCGGTTCGCTCCCTGACGACGCGCTTCGCTTTCCGATCGATCCAGAGATCGATAGCTGAGAATTCCTGGCTGAACGCGAGTCCCTGCGTCGCCGGAATGCCGTTGACGAAGTGCCGCATCTGCGCGTGGGTGTGCCCCGCAAAGTACGCGTCGATCGTGCCCGGTGGCAGTGACTGCAGATACGTAATCGCGTCCTGGTTCATCTCGCAGCTCGCCAGATCGTTGACGTCGTGCTGGTTTCGGCAGCGGCCACCGATGTGGGCGATCACAACGACCGCATCGACGCCTGCGGCACGCAACGTCTGCGCGGTCGCGAGCGTCGCCTCGACCGGATCGGTGAACGTCAGCGTCTTCACGTTCGCCGGGATCGTGCGGAGCGGCGTGTCCGGCGTGCTGAGACCGATGATGCCGATGCGCACTCCTCCGGCGTCGACGATGGTCGATTTCTTCGCCCACGCGGGAGTCGCTCCCGTCGCGTTGTCGATCAGATTCGCAGAAAGGAATGGAAACTTTGCGAGCTTCGCGTTCCGCTTGAGAACCCCCAGCGGATCCTCCGACGGAGTGTCCGCGATGACGTCGGGTCCTATCGGGCCATAGTCGAACTCGTGATTCCCGATCGCTGCAGCAGCGTAGCCGGCCACGTTGTACGCAAGCACGACCGGCTCCCCCTCGGCCATGTTCGACTCGAGCGTCCCCTGAAACATATCGCCCGAGTCGACGACCATGACACGACCGCCGTTCTCGGCTCGCAACGCGTCGATGTAGCTCGCAAGCGTTGCGACTCCGCCGTAGCGTGCGCCGGCGGCGATGTCGCGTCCCCGCTCCTCGCGACCGTTGAACCAGCCATGAACGTCGGTCGTGCCGACGATCACCACGCGGACCGGCTCGCTGCTCTGAGGCACAGTCGTCGAGCAGGCAGCTAGAAAGAGAAGGATAAGAACAGAGGCGTGGATGCGCTTCATCGCGCGCGCATTATAGTTGGACGACTTTGAACGGATGAATCGGATGCTCTACCACTTCGCCGCGATCGCGATCGCACTTCTGCATCTGGCCTTCCTCATTTTCGTGATCGCCGGTGGATTCCTCGTCCTCCGATGGCCACCGCTGATGTGGATTCACCTCCCCGCCGCGGTCTGGGGCGCGCTGATCGAGTTCGCCGGCTGGTACTGCCCGCTCACGACATGGGAGAACGTGCTTCTCCGCCGCGCAGGCCGCGCCGGATACAGCAACGGCTTCATCGAGCACTACATCTTCGCGATCATCTATCCCGAGGGACTGACTCGCGGGATGCAGACGTCGATCGGATTGGTTGTGATCGTCGTGAATGTGGCGGTGTACACGCGGCTGATGCTGCGCAACTGATGGCGAACGACTTCCAACCGGCATGGTTCGTACCTGGACCGCACGCGCAGACGATCTGGGGAAGGCTGGTTCGGCCGCGCCGTCTTGTGACGTTGCGTCGCGAAGCAATCGAGACCCCCGATGGCGACGAGTTGATCCTCGATCACCTCGACGGCGCGATCGCATCCCCGCATTTCGTACTGCTGCACGGGCTCGAAGGCAGCTCCCAGTCGGTCTACATCCAGGGCGTGCTCTCCTCGATCGAACGTCATGGTTACTCGGCGACCGCGATCAACTTCCGCTCGTGTGCGCGCGATCCACAGAGCCTGCTGCGGATGATTCCGAATCGCCGCCCGCGGTTCTACCACTCCGGGGAGACGAGCGACTTCGACTTCGTGGTGCGACGTCTCGCGTCGACCGGAGTGCGCCTCGCGGCGTTCGGCGCGTCCCTCGGCGGCAACGTCGTCCTCAAATGGCTCGGCGAGAACCGCGAACAGCAATTCGTCTCCGCAGCCGCGACGATCTCGGTCCCCTACGACCTGGGCGCCGGCGCCGCCTTCCTCGAATCACGCGCGGGACGGCTATACGTCAACGGATTTCTCAAGACGCTGAAGAAGAAGGTGGTGAAGGTCGTCGCCGACTTTCCCGAGCTCGCGGAGAAGGTGAACGTCGAGCGCGCTCTGGCCGCGCAGACGTTCCGCGAATTCGACGACGCTGCAACAGCACCACTGCACGGATTCGCCGATGCGGATGACTACTACAATCGCGCCAGCTCGATTCACTACCTCTCCCGTATTGCGACCCCGACGCTTTGCGTCAGCTCCGCCGACGATCCTTTTCTGCCGCGAGAGGTGCTCGAGCGCGTGCGCGCCATCGCGTCACCCTACGTCGATCTCCGCACGACCGAATGCGGCGGCCATGTCGGCTTCGTCGCCGGCTCGATGCCGTGGAACTGCGTCTACTGGGCGGAAGAGCTGGTGGTCGAGTGGCTGGTGGAGAAGGCCTCACTCTCATCCTGAGATCGGGAACTGAGAGAGAAACGAGAAGCCACCGGCTGAAGCCGGCGCCACGTCATGCATGGCCCGTGGCAGCATTCGTAGGAGACGTGGCGCCGGCTTCAGCCGGCGGCTTTCCGTCCTCTGTCGCTGGAGATCCTTCGCTCGCTCAGGATGACGAAACCACTCACCTGCTACGATTCCTCCCGATGTCCAGCCTCATGGGACGCTTCGCTGCATTCGTTGCCGAGCGGCATCCGTTCGCGCTGAAACCGGCGACGACAGCGCTCGAGCAGGCTCTTGCGACCGATGACGTGCGCGGAAATCTTCGCAAGTCGCTCGAGAACGCGCTCGCGATGACGCTGGCGCCCGACGCAGCGATCAGCGACGTGCCGGAGACCACGCCGGGCATCTCAGTCAGCGAGCGCCTCAACCACGCGGTCGAAGACGTCATCGAAGCGTGTGACGGATTTCTGGCGCGCGAGATCGTTGCCGCTTCGCTGACCATCGACGAAAAGCGCCGGATGCTCCGCGGCATGATCCTCACGCGCGCGGTCGACAATCGTCTCAAGCAGTTCTTCACCGCCGGCGAAGTGCGGTACGGCAAAAGTTCATTTCAAGGCAAAGGCTTCCGCTCGCTGGGGCAGGAGGCGATCTTCGCCGCGCCGCTCAGGCTCCGCTCGGACGACGTGATCTCGCCGATGATCCGCGATCTCGGCGCAATTCTCTGCAAGAGCGAAAGCGCGGAGACCGTGCGCCTCGTTCTCAACGCGCAGATGGGAAAGGCCGGCCCGCCGATGAACGGCCGCGACCTTCATGTCGGCGACTGGGCGCACGGCGTTCTCCCCGCAATGGCGCCGCTCGGCAGTCCGGCGCTCACGATCGCCGGCATCGCGCTCGCTTTTCAACTCGACCGCGCGCCGCGCGTCGCAGTCTCGTTCGCCGGCGAAGGGACGACGTCGCTCGGCGAATGGCACGAAGCGATCAGCGCTGCCGCCGCGCGCAAGCTCCCGGCCGTTTTCTGCGTGCAGAACAACCAGACTGCTCTGTCCACGCCAGTCGCTGAGCAGACTCCGGCGCGCGTGTTTGCCGACAAGGCCATCGGCTACGGCATCCCGGCGGTGACGATCGACGGCACAGATCCCGAGGCGATCGCGGCCGCCTTCACCTGGGCCGCGGATCGCGCGCGCGACGGACACGGCCCCGCGCTCATCGAGCTCGTCGCCATGCGGATGTGCGGTCACGCACACCACGACGACATGCTCTACCTCGGGCGCGATCCGCAGCCGTCGTGGAGCTATCCGCCGCTGACCGAAGGAGGGTATGCGGACCGCGAGCAATACGAATTCTGGTGCGGCCGTGATCCGATCGCGACGTACTCGGCGAAGCTCGAGGGCGATGGGATCATCGCCGCGGGCGAGCTCGAAGCGATGAAGCGTGACGCGGAGATGATGGTCGAAGCGGAGGCGAGGAAGGTCATCGACGCGCCGTGGCCGGAGCGGGAGATCGCCGGAACGAATGTCGTCGCCGGTGACGAGAGGCGACAGCACATCGAAGTGCTCGACGATGCGCACCGTCGCGCAATCGGATCGCTCCCGGTGCCAGAGGTCGAGAGCGCGCCGCCGTTTGATCCGAAGGGACGCACGTTCCTCGAGGCCGTCATGCTCGGCGTGGGCGACGCTCTTCGCGGCGACCCGCGCACGTTCGTCTATGGAGAGGATGTCGGCGGCAAGTACGGCAACGCGTTTCTCCTGCTCAAGCCGCTGCTGAAAGACTTCGGCGACCGCATCATCAATTCGGTGCTCTCGGAGAGCGCAGTCCTCGGTGTCTGCACCGGCGCTGCGCTGGCCGGAAGACGGCCGATCGGCGAGATGCAGTTCAACGACTTCGTCGCATCGGGGTTCAACCAGCTCGTCAACAACGCGGCGAAGATCCGCTACCGCTGGGGCGGCGAAGTGCCGATGGTGATCCGGATGCCGTGGGGCGGCCTGCGCCATGCGGGTCCGTATCACAGCCAGAACACCGAGGCATGGTTCTATCGGACGCCGGGCCTGAAGATTGTCGTGCCGTCTACGCCTCACGACGCGCGAGCGCTGATGGCATCCGCGGTCGCCGACCCCGATCCGGTGCTCTACTACGAGCACATCGGGCTCTATCGCGATCCGCGCGTGAAGCAACTGCTCGGCGACGAGCCTCCTGCGCCGATTCCACTGGGTAAAGCGGCGCTGCGACGCGCAGGCGATGATCTCGCGATCGTCTCCTACGGCGCATATGTGCATGTGGCGATGCGTGTAGCGGAGAAGCTCGCGGCGGATGGAATCGAATGCAGCGTGCTCGATCTCCGCAGCCTTGCGCCGCTCGACCGCCGCGCGATTCTCGCGCTCGCCCGGCATTGCAATCGCGTGCTGATCGTTCACGAAGACACGCGGACCGGCAGCATCGGCGAGTCCATCGCCGCGATCATTCAGGAAGAGGCGTTCGAATATCTCGACGCGCCAGTCCGAATCATCGGCGCGCTCGACACCCCGATCCCATACTCGCCCCCGCTCGAAGAAGAGTTCCTGCCGGGCGAAGAGCTCATCGAGAACGCGGCGCGTTTGCTGATGGAACAGTAACGCTACGCGTGACAAGTAACGCGTAACGCGTGACGAGTGACGGGTGACGAGTGACAAGTGACAGCGCGGTCATCCTTCAGTGTCATCCTGAGCGCAGCGAAGGATCCCCCGCAGGTGAACGATCATCGCCCGGACGCGGGGGATCCTTCGCTTCGCTCAGGATGACATGGGGCGATTCTCGCCACGCGCCACACCCTACTTATCACTTGTCACTTGTCACTCGTCACGCGTCCCCCTCACTCCCGATACGCGCGCCGCACGGCTTCCGCATCACTTGCGCTCAACGCCTCCCCCACCGCCGCGGCGGCTTCAGCCTGCTTCGCGCTTCGCTGTCCGAGGAGCACGCATGCGGTCGGGTTGCCGGCGAGAAGGGCGCCGGTCACTGCATGCAGGACCGGCTCGCGCTGGTTTGCGAACTTCGACGTCACTTCCGCGGCGGCGCGTTTCATCCTCTCGATGAATTTCGCATCGTTGAACCCAGGGATGCCGCTGCGGAAATCGCCCTCGGGGTATTGAACCGGCTTGTCGTACTTGCCGAGCAGCAGTCCGTGCTTGAGTGGTGAGAAAAATGCGACGCCGAGGTCGCGGGTGTCGATCCACTCCTTCAGGCCGCTCGACTCGTAGTCGTCGTCGAGCAGATTTCTGTATGGCTGCACGACATCGGGATCGACGCGCTCGACGAACTTCATGATCTTCGTTCCGTCCCAGTCGGACAGGCCGATGAAGCGGATCTTCCCTTCGTCGCGAAGTTTGCGCATCGTCGCGAGCGCGTCGTCGAAGTAGCGGTCGCCGGGACCGAAGTCGCAATGATGAAAGTAGTAGAGATCGATCACGTCGATGCGCAGATTGTGAAGCGAACGCTCGCACTGCTCGCGCATGAACTTCGGGTCGTACCAGTGATTCGACGGGCCCTTGATCCAGCCGAACTTCGTCGCGACGAAGATCTTCTCGCGCGGGACCTCATCCCAAACCTCGCCGATCAGTTTCTCCGAATGTCCGTCGCCGTACGCATCGGCGGTATCCCAATGCGTGATGCCGTTTCGATACGCGCCGGCGAGCGCGTCTTTCGCGGCGCGGTCATCGTGACCGCTCCAGCCAACGGAACTGCCTTCGCTGACGCGCGGGCCTCCGTGACCCCAGGTGCCGAGGCTGATGGTTGGAACCTGGACGTTGGTCCTTCCGAATCGGATCGTTCGCATTGCGGGATGATACTGAGGACTGAGGACTGAGTATGACCTGTTCGCTTTGTGATCTCGCGGGTGCGGGAGAGACCGTGTTCACGAATGAGTTCGCGTCGGTGCTGATTCATCCCGACTGGGCGGTGCCCGGGCACGCGATGGTCGTGGCTTCGCGTCATGTCGAAAATGCTTCGGATCTCACGACTGCGGAGTGGCTCGGGTTCGCAGAGACGGCGCGGAAGGCGGAGCGGGTTCTGCTGGACGAGACGCGCGCGGATCGCGCGATCCTCCTTAAACTCGGGATTCAAACGCCGCATCTTCACCTCCACATCTACCCGGTGAGCGCGTCGCTCGATCGGGCGGCTGTGATGGCGGTCATCGAAGCGCGTGCCTCCGTTGCGCGCGACGCTTCGCTGGTCGAGCACGTTCGCGCACGGATGAATGCTTGACTCTGCACGCCGCGTGAATGAGCATTCATTCACGATGGCGCGCTCTTCCCCTCCGACTTCCAACACGCCCGAGACGTTTCGCGGGACTTCGAAACGCGAGCGCATCCTCCGCGCCGCCATCGATGTCTTCGCGCAGAACGGCTACTTCAACGCGAAAGTCTCCGAGATCGCGAAGGGCGCAGGCGTCGCCGACGGCACGATCTATCTTTACTTCGACGGCAAGGAAGATCTTCTCATCACGATCTTCCGCGAGCACACGCGCAGCTTTCTGCAGTCGTTGCAGACCCAGCTCGCGACGGTGCGCGGCGCCGACGAGCGCCTTCGCGTCGCGATCCGCCATCACCTCGAGACCCTTGGCCGCGACCGCTCGCTCGCCGTCGTCTCGCAGGTCGAGCTTCGCCACAGCCTCAAGTACATGAGCCTCTTCTCGCAGGCTGAGGTCGCCGACTACCTCAATATGCTCCGCGACATCGTCGTGAACGGGCAGAGCGAGGGAACGTTCCGCCGCAATCTTCATCCGCAGCTCGTCGCGAAGGCGATCTTCGGCATCCTCGATGAGATGACGACCTCATGGATCCTTTCGGAGAAGGAGTACGCGCTCACCGATCAGGCCGAACAGATCGCCGACCTCGTGCTGACGGGGTTGCTGTAGGGCGCTGAAACGCCAAGCGAAGCGATGGCGTCATCCTGAGCGAAGCGAAGGATCTTCTGAGAGCACAAGCACTGCGCGTGCATCGCTCGAAGAACGTGACGGTGCCGCGATCGCCCGTCGCCCGTGCTCTCAGTAGACCCTTCGCTTCGCTCAGGGTTGAGAGCACGTCTCGCTCAGGGTTGAGAGCTTGGCTTGCCCCATCGCGCCAACCCTGCGATGCTTCGCGCGCCGGATGACGACGCGCCTTTCCCGACGGGACCTTCTCTTCATCGCCGTCTGCCTGGCGCTCACCGCCGCGTCGCTCGTCGTCATCGTCCGCTGGTTCCACGCGGCGTTTCCTGAAGCATCGATCGATTTCCATTACGACCGCGCGGGCTCGCGGCGGATCGCCGAGTCACTGCTCACGGCCCAGAAGATCGACGTCCGCGGCTACAAGCGCGCCGCCGTCTTCGACGCCGATGACGAGGCGCGAATCTTCCTCGAGCGCTCCCTCGGCCTCGAGCGTGCCAGTCGCGTGATGAAGTCCGAAGTCCGCGTCTGGTTCTGGCATCACCGCTGGTTCAAGCCGCTGCAGGAGGAAGAGTTCCAGGTCGAGATCGCGCCGACCGGCGAGCTCGTTTCCTACTCGCGCACGATTCCGGAATCGCTCGCGATGCCAGCAGCCACTCCTGCGGATGCGCGACGCGTTGCGGAGGAGTTTCTCGCCCGCAACGGCAACCCGATCGCCGGACTCGATCTCGTGACGCAGAGCGAGCGCCAACTGCCGAAGCGTCTCCAGCGGATCTTCACATGGGAAGCAAAGGCAGTTCATCCCGCCGGCGCCTCGTACCGCCACACGATCACCGTCGACGGAAACGCGGTCAGCAGCTACTCGCAGCAGCTCAAGGTTCCCGAGACGTGGCTCCGCTCGTATCGCGAGCTCCGCTCGAAGAACGCGGCGGCCGGAAGCATCGACTCGATCTTCATGGCGATCACGATTCTCGGCGCGCTCGTCATCTTCGTGACGCGGCTGCGACGTGGCGACATTCCGCTGAAGTTCCTCCTCGCGATGGGCGCCGTCACGATCGTCCTCGTCGGCGGCGTCACGGCGAACTCGCTTCCCTCTGCACTCGCCAGCTACGACACCACGACTTCGTATCCAGCGTTCGTCGCGCAACTCGTCGTCGTCACAATCCTGCAGAGCCTCGGGACCGCGATGCTTCTCATCGTCATCTGCGGCTCCGGCGAAGTGCTCTATCGCCAGCGCCTGCCGCAGCATCTCGCGATTCCGAAGCTCTGGACTCCGCGCGCGCTCGCGTCGAAGCGCGTATTTCTCTCGCTCGTCCTCGGCTACTCCCTGGTCGCATTCTTCATCGCGTACCAGGTCGCGTTCTATCTGATCGCGGCGCGGTTCGGCGCCTGGGCGCCCGCCGACGTGCCGTACGACGACATTCTCAACACTTCGATACCGTGGATCGCCGTGCTCTTCGCCGGATTCTTCCCGGCGTTTTCCGAAGAGTTTCTGTCGCGCGCATTCTCGATCCCGTTCTTCCAGAAGTTCCTCCGCTCGCGCATCGCGGCGATCGTGCTCGCCGGATTCGTCTGGGGCTTCGGCCATTCGCTCTATCCGAATCAGCCGTTCTACATCCGCGGCGTTGAGGTCGGTCTTGCCGGCGTGCTGCTCGGATTTCTGATGGACCGCTACGGACTCCTCGCGCTTCTGATCTGGCACTACACGGTCGACGCCGTGTACACGTCTCTCCTTCTCTTCAGATCCGGTAATGCGTACTACGTGCTGTCGGCATCGATCGCAAGCGCAGTGTTCGCAGTACCGCTGCTGCTCTCGATCGCGCTCTACATCCGAAACCGCGGCTTCGTCGCGGACGACGACCTGACGAATGCGACGATGCCTGTCGCACCACCGCCGCCCGCGCCGCCGCTCGCAGCTCCCTCGCCGCTGCCGCCGGCCAGGATGATCACTCGCAGGCACGTGATCATCTGCGCCGCCGCGCTGGCTCTCGCTGCGATCGTGATCGCGCTCCGACCCGCTTCGCCGCAGGATGCAGTCGACTACCGCATCACGAGCGGTCGCGCGAAACAGATCGCGGCGCAGCACATCAAGTCACGCGGTCATCGTTTACCAGCGAGAGTCGCGGCTGTACCGGTCGCCGGATTCCGATCGTGGGAGGACGGCTCACCGCGCGAAGAGGGAGGGTCGCCCGGCGGATTCGACGATGTCGCAGCGACGTACATGCTCAGGAAGGGCTTGAGCGTCGAGCGGCTCGTCGCGATCTTCCGCCGCGACGTCCCGGCCGCGACTTGGATCGTCCGCTTCTTCACGCCGATGGTGAAGACCGAGTTCTTCGTCGAGGTCGATCCGCGCACTTCGCGCGTCGTCGGGTACCACAAGTACGCCGACGAGAATGCGCCGGGCGCGCGCCTCGAGCGGCCCGAGGCACTCACAATCGCTCAGCGCTCCTTCGAGGCGTACGGCGTGAACGCGGCAGACTTCGATCTGCGCGAGGCGCTCGCGTTTCAGCAGCCGAAGCGCCGCGACTGGCTGCTCCACTTTCAGCAGCGGACGCCGCTGAAGGAGGAAGCGGTGCGGCGCGTCAGCGTGCGGGTCATGGGCACCGAGGTGACGCAGTTCGCGTCGACGGTCAAGGTGCCGGATGCCATCCATCGCGAGGCGGCCGAGCAGGGAGTCGCCGACGTCGTGCTGATGGTGCTGAAGTTCGCCGGAATGATCGCGGCGCTCGCGCTCGTAGTAACCGGCATCATCATCGCCTCGCGCGACGGGATCGAATGGAAGCGTGCGCTGCGCGCGACGCTCCTGCTCGCCCCGATTCCGATCATGCGCGCGCTCACAAGCTACGAGTCGCGCGTCTTCAGCTACAGCACATCGATCGCTTGGGACACGTTTCTGCTCAATCTCGTCACAGGCTCGGCCGGCATGATCGGACTGCAGCTTCTGCTGCTCTTCATCGCAGTCGTGGGAATTCTGACGATCTACCCTTATGCGTTCGCGCTGCTCGCGCGCGCTGGACGCGCGCGGTTCGGCCGCACTGCAGCGCTCGCCGCGATCACGGCCGTGGCGATTTCGGTGGCATGGAGCGACCTGACCGGGATCATCGAGCACTACCTGCCGCGCACTCGGCTCGTCGAGGCGCTCGACATCTCGAGCTCGGTGGCGATTCCGCTGCCATCGCTCTTCAAGCTCGCCGACGCGCTGTTCGGCGCGATCGTGATGGCGGGTGCCGTCGCGCTGATCGCGAAAGCGATGTCGTCGTGGCCGAGCGCGAAGGCGGCGCCAATCGTGACCATTGCAATCGCCTTCTGCATCTTCCTCGACGGAAGCGCCGACCGCCACGCGCTGCCGATGATGCTGGCGATCAGCGCCGTGACCGCGGCGCTCATCTGGCTCATCGCGCGTTACGTCCTCGGGGGGCACCTCCTGGCGTGGCCGCTGGCGCTCGTCCTCGTTTCGTCGATCGACGGCGGGGTCGCTATGATCCGGAATGCGCGGCCCGATCTCGTGCTGCATGGCTCGATCGTCATCGCCGCCGCACTCGTTCTCATCACATGGCTTGCCGCGCCCCGCACGGAAGGATGAATGTCTAACCTCTCATACTCGGATCTCCACGAACATTCAGGCCTTCAAACACTCACCGTTAAATTCGACGACTTTCTCCGCGACTCCGACGCACCTCTTTTCGCACGCTTCCAGGCTTATCGCGGCGGTGCTGTACTCACGCCCCCCGACGAATCGCAGCTCCTGATCGAAGTCAGCCGCATCCTCGGCGATTTTCTCGCGCAGCTCTTCTCGATCGGTGAGGGTGTCGGCGCGCTCAAGGAACGCGCGCAACGCGACACCGCGGTCGCACGATTCAAGAAGGAGTTCGTCGCGAAGCGTGTCGCAAAAGCACCTCTCACCGCGGCAGGTGAGAGGCCGCCGGGCCTCCCCGACTTCGCAAAGACCGCAGATGCTGAACTTGAGCTCGCGATGTTTGCGAACGCTCTCCTCGATGCCGAGAAAGCGCAGCCATCGGATGTGACGCGCGCTGCAATCGAAGCGCTCGTGAACTGGAGCGCCGCGCAATGGCGCGCGGGGGCGTTCAAGGGATGGGTCTCGTTCCAGCTTCCGAAGCCGCTGAAGTTCGATGCGCTCGTGCCGACCGAAGCGATCGACAGCGAGCGCTTCGGAGGCGAACGCGATCACCTGCGCCTCCGTGACGGATTCCATCTCACCGATCCGCGTGCAACGCCGCGCAGGATCACTGATCAGTCGCATTACTGCATCTGGTGCCATGAGAGGCAGAAGGATTCCTGCGCTCGCGGCTTCATCGAAAAGAACGGGACGTACAAACCGAACCCGCTCGGCATGGCGCTGGAAGGATGCCCGCTCGACGAGAAGATCGGCGAGATGAACTACCTGCGCGCGCACGGCGACTCGATCGCCGCCCTCGCGATGGTCATCATCGACAACCCGATGTGCCCCGGCACCGGCCACCGCATCTGTAACGACTGCATGCGCGCCTGCATCTTTCAGAAGCAGGACCCTGTAGACATTCCGCAGATCGAGACCGGCGTGCTCACCGACGTCCTCTTTCTGCCGTGGGGCTTCGAGATCTATTCGCTGCTCACCCGGTGGAATCCGATCAACATCAAGCGCCCGGTCGCCCTCCCCTACAACGGCAAGAACGTTCTCGTCGTTGGCCTCGGGCCAGCGGGCTACACGCTCGCGCACTACCTTTCGAACGAAGGCTTCGGCGTGGTTGCGATCGACGGCCTCAAGATCGAGCCGCTCGAAGAAAAGTATCTGCGCGAGCCGATCCGCGACGCGCGCACGCTGTGGGACGACCTGGATGACCGCGTGCTCGCCGGCTTCGGCGGCGTGTCTGAGTACGGCATCACGGTGCGATGGGACAAGAACTTCCTCAAAGTGATGCGGATCGCGCTCGAGCGCAAACAACTGCTCAAGATGTACGGCGGCGTTCGCTTCGGCGGCACGATCACAATCGAAGACGCGTTCGACCGTCTCGGCTTCGATCACATCGCGATTGCTGCCGGCGCAGGGACTCCGACGATCGTCCGGATGAAAAACAATCTCATCCGCGGCATCCGGAAGGCGTCGGACTTCCTCATGGCGCTGCAACTCCAGGGGGCGTTCAAGAAGACGTCGATGTCGAATCTGCAGGTGCTGCTGCCGGCAGTTGTGATCGGCGGCGGCCTGACGGCAATCGACACCGCGACCGAGCTGCTCGCGTACTACCCGATGCAGGTCGAGCGGACGCTCGATCGCTACGAGACGCTCGCCGGCGATATGGGCGAAGCCGTTGTGAGGACGGGATACGACGCCGAGGAAATCGGCGTGCTCGATACATTCCTCGAGCATGGGCGCGCCGTGAGGAAGGAGCGAGAACGGGCGGAGGCTGCTCGCCAGAAGCCGGCGTTTCTGCCGCTGCTCGAATCATGGGGCGGCGTCACGATCGCCTATCGCAAGTCAATGCTCGACTCGCCGGCGTATCGCCTCAACTACGAAGAGATCGGACATGCGTTCGATGAAGGGATTGCGTACGCCGAGAACCTCTCGCCGGTCGAAGCGATCGCCGACGAGTTCGGTCACGTGAAGTCGATCGTGTTCGAGAAGCAGGTCGTCGAGGACGGCCGTTGGAAAGACTCCGGGACGATCGTGGAAATGCCGGCACGATCCGTCATGGTCGCAGCCGGAACGAGTCCGAACGTCATCTACGAGAAAGAGCATCCCGGCACGTTCAAGCTCGACAAGTACGGCCAGTTCTTTCAGGGTTATGGCGTATCGACGAGCGATGGGGGCCCCGAGCTCGTCGAAGCAGACCCGGTCACGAAGAGCGGGTTCTTCACCTCGTATCAGCATCCCGTGCACCGAGAGAAGCTGATCTCGTTCTACGGCGACAATCATCCAAAGTACGCCGGGAATGTGGTGAAGGCGATGGCGTCCGCGAGGGACGGCTATCAGCATGTGGTCTCGCTCTTCGCCGGGCGTCCCGACGCGACAACGCAGGAAGAGCGCGATGCGCGATGGCACGCACTGACCGCGAAGCTCGAGGACGGGCTCATCGCGCGCGTGCACGAGGTCAACCGTCTCACGCCGACGATCGTCGAGGTCGTCGTTCGCGCTCCGTTTGCGGCGGAGCGTTTTCAGCCGGGCCAGTTTTTCCGTCTGCAGAACTACGAAGCGCTTGCCCCTTTCGTCGGCGGCGCACGACTCGCGATGGAGGGACTCGCGCTGACCGGCGCGTGGACCGATCCTGAGAAGGGCCTGCTCTCGATGATCATTCTCGAGATGGGCGGCTCGTCGCGGCTATGCGCGCTGCTGAAGCCGGGCGAGCCGGTCGTCGTCATGGGACCGACCGGCGCGCCGACTGAGATCCCGCGCGACGAGACCGTGCTGCTCGCAGGCGGCGGCCTCGGCAACGCGGTCCTTTTCTCGATCGCGCTCGCGCTGAAACGCAACGGATGCCGCGTCGTCTACTTTGCCGGCTACAAAAAGGGAGCTGACGTATTCAAACGCGACGAGATCGAAGCGGGAACCGATCAGCTCATCTGGGCCGTCGATGCCGGCGAAGCGATTCAGCCGCGCCGCGAGCAGGACCTCTCGTTCGTCGGCAACATCGTCATGGCGATGGATGCGTACGCGTCCGGAAAACTCGGGAAAAAGCTCTTCGACCTGCGCGACGCGAAGCGGATCATCGCGATCGGCTCCGACGGCATGATGCGCGCGGTGAAGGATGCGCGTCACGGAGTGCTCGCGCAGTACCTCTCCCCCGATCACGTCGGCATCGGCTCGATCAACTCACCGATGCAGTGCATGATGAAACAGGTCTGCGCGCAATGCCTCCAGCGGCATGTCGATCCGAAGACTGGGAAGGAGTCCTTCATCTTCTCCTGCTTCAACCAGGACCAGAATCTGGATGAGGTCGACTTTGTGAATCTGCGCGCGCGCCTGCGTCAGAACACCGTTCTGGAGAAACTCACAAACCTCTGGCTCACGCGATGCCTGGCGGCGTCTTGAAGAATCGCGCGAACGACTTGTGAAATCCCCACCACGACAGTCCCCCGCGCCGCGCTCCCTCCAGCGCTTCAGCACGATCCTCGGGATTCCGGACCATCGCCGCGATCATCTCGGCCGCGTCGTGGCCGTGGCGCTCGTCCGCTGTCACGTGCTCGGTGAGGAACTCGAGAGACGCATCATCAAACCCGTAGTCCTTCGACAGTGTGTCGATGATCAGCCGGAATGTCAGCGGGATGTTCGCCTCGTGACCGATGGCGAAATAGGCGAAGGGCGCGAGCCACGATCCGCTCGCGAGTTTCTGCCGGAACCACGGCGTGGGTACATGTGCACGGACCTCTTCTGTCTCGCCGGCCGCCCGCGCTAAACGCTTCGCCAGGAAAGCGTGGCTGCGTGCCGGATCGAAATGAATCTGATTGTGCTCGAACGAGGTGATCCCTTCTTCCTCGAGCAGATTGGCGATCAGATGATGCCGCACACGTTCGTCCCTGCACACACCCAGTACCGACGACACCACCTGCGGAAAGCCAACCGCCAGGCTCGCCAGGTTCACGAGGTAACGACGAAGCTGCTCGCGACTGACTTCATGTTTTCTGAGCGAGACGATGAATGGATTCTCTGACATCGGACGCGGTCGCGCCGCCGCCACGATCTCCTCCGCTAATCGCGACGAACTCTCAGTAACCGCCGTCATTTGCAATCGCGTGCTCCATGAATGGAGCAATCATCCCTTCCGGTGTCAGGCGGCCTCTCATGCTGTTGTTCAGATCAGGCCAGACCGTCACTTGAATTCTGAGCCGCTCGAACTGGAAGTCATAGGACGTGGCGGTCCGTTCGTGGCGCTTGATCAGCGACGAGTCCGAACCGGCAGCTGCGCAGAACAGCGCCATCATCTCTTCGAGAGTGAAAGGAGGGTTGTCCATGTGCCGTCCCATGGCGCCGATCGAGCGGAAGTGGATCTCTCTAACGGGCCGTTTCGATCTCGCGTACTCGACGATGGGGAGTACCTCGCGCTCATTAACCCCTCGCACGAGGATCACACCGAGGGACGTGAACATGTTCTCGGCAACGAGATTCTCGAGCGCCTGAACTTTCTTCGACGCACATCGAAGCGAGTCAATCGCCTCGTAGAGGTCGTCGTCGAATCCGCCGTTGAACGAAAGAGACGTGATCTGCAGGCCTGCTCTTTTCAACTCGCGGACGTAGGAGCGGTCGGCCAGCCTCAAGCCGTTCGTCACGATCACAGCGTGGTGACCGTGGCGCCTCACCGTAGCGATCAGCTCAGGCAGATCGTGACGAACCGTGGCCTCTGCACCCATCAGACGGACGAACCGGCCGCGCGGAAGCTCCGCGAGGATGTTGTCGAGCCAGGCCGCATCCATGTCAGGAATCGTCCTGTTCGGGAGGTAGCAGTTCAGGCAACTCATGTTGCAGCGATGCGTGACATCCACGATCACCGTCTCGAAAGGGCACTCGGCGGGAGGGAAGGACGCGGCAACGGGGACAGAGGAAGCCGCAAGGATGCTCATCGGGAAACTCTCGTCGCGTCGCGCATCGGACCTGAACGCATTATCGCTGCATCTGCGCAAGCTGCCCCAGGAAAAACGAGCGGAACTCGTGAGTGACGGCTTCAGTTTCTACGCTCGAGGCTTTCTCGATTGTCACGACGACGTTCCAGTTACGGTCCACTCTCGTACAAACGAACAAGACGGGTACCCGGAGTCGCTCTGCCAACCGCGGCATTGCGTCCGAGATCCATCGGGTCCCTTCAGCGGTCTCGATTCGCTGCCACTCAGGTCGCTCATCACCGGTATCGACCGCGCAATGCACTTTGCATCCAGAAAGGAGGCGGCTTCGGGCCGCCACCAGGACCGCGGGCCCCGAAAGGATGTCGGACTTCCGCGGCGTACCGAGCAGGCGGGTTTCAGTGTTCGTGGCGATGATCGCGAGCCTGTGGCCCGAATCAACGACCCACCGCGCCCAGAGTGAATTGAGCATGAAGTGGCCGCTGAGAAATACGGCCGCGCCGGGAGGAACGAGCTCGGCGCCGCGGACGGTAAGGACCGGATCGAAGACGACTCCCAACCGATCCATGATGCGCAACATGACGCGGAAAACGTCTTCGCGCGAGCCATCGAGGAACGGTGGCCGCCTGTTCGAATACACCACCACGCGGTAGACACGCCACGACAGCCGGGCGAACAATCTCGCTACGTGGAAGCGGTACGTCCTCGGAGTCGCGCGGAAAATCAGGCTGACTGGGAGACTGAGAAGCGTGAGAACGTGATGAGAAAAGCCGGAGAGAACGCCGGTCACCTCGCCATTATGTAGCAACGAATCTGCGCCAGTTTCTCGCGCAGCGCGGCATGCTGCGCCGGCCGCAACGCGAACGGCCCGCCGGCGGCGTTGACCAGCACGCGTCGATGTTGCGCGACCACCGTTCGCGACGAGCCGCTCAGCCCGTGGATCAGAACGATCGGTGTGCCGCTCCGGCGCGCTTCTCCCAAAGCGGGTACGGCGGGTACTCGAGACGGCGCATCAGCGTGACAGCCGCCCCTCTTCGACCATCAGACAACGGTCCTGGACGACCTTGATCCCTGCCTCTGCGAGCCGTTGAGCCGCTGCATCGTTGCGGATGCCGAGCTGGAACCAGACGCTCTTCGGTTTTGCCGCGAGGATGTCGTCGACGTGCTGATCGATGTCATTCGGCCGCCGGAAGACGTTGACCATGTCCACCTGCCGCCCGATCTCCTGAATGGATCGGAATACCTTCCTGCCCAGGATCTCGGTCGCCTCGGGAAAGTAGACCGGCACCGGAATCACCTCGTAACCGGCCGCGGCCATGTGCGCCGGAACATAAAACGCAGGCTGCCCGTCGTGCGACTCCGGCTTGATCCCCAGGACCGCGATCGACTTCGTCGCCCTCAGAACATCAAGGATGTCGTTTGCGTCACTAATGATGTTGCGCTTCCAGTCCATGTCTCTCTCCCGTGCACAAGTCTAGCCGCCTTATTAGTCGGTGACGAGTGAGCCCGTGCCATCCTGAGCCGGGGAATGGCGCGAGGCGCCATGGGAGTGGTGATCAACCTGGAGGGGACGGAAGACCGGCGGCTTTCCGTCCTCTGTTGCCACTGATCGCAGGGTAGGTTCATTAGAAGCGCGCGTCACTCGTCACTCGTCACCCACTCAGCACTCAGCACTCAGTCCTCAGCACTCCGTCAAGTTTGTGATCCCACGCACAATAACCTGGAATTTGCGAGGGGGTTCGGGCGATTCTTTCTGGGAAATCACACAATAGATATGGTCAGACGAACGGCAGTCACCGCTCTTCTTTTTCTTGTTACCACCGGGCTCGTTGCGGCTGAGTCGCAGCAGCGTTATGTGGTCGCGCTCAAGCCCTCCAGGGTGCAGATCAAGCCTTCGGCGATTCTCAGCGAAATCGATCCGACGCCGCGCGAGCGCGATGTCACCAGCTACTCGGTGATCGACGGCTTCGCGGCGGATATGACCGCGGCAGAGGCTGCCGAGCTCCGCAAGAGCGCCGGCGTTCGGTACGTCGAGGCGGTCGTGGAGCGTCATATGCTCGGAGTCGTCTCCGACGCGACGCGCAGCATCATGGGCCAGACGGTGCCGTTTGGCATCGACATGGTTCGCGCCCGCGCGCTTTGGGAATTCACGCGTGGCGAGAACGTCAACGTCGTCGTCATCGACACCGGCGTCGACTATCGCCATCCCGATCTGGCGCCCGCGTGGGCCGGCGGCTATAACGCCCTGACCAAGTCGACCGACCCGCTCGATGACAACGGCCACGGAACGCACGTGTCCGGCACGATCGCTGCCGCCGACAACGACTTCGGCGTCCTCGGTATCGCGCCGAAAGTCCGTCTCTGGGGCGTCAAGGTTCTCCAGGCAGACGGCAACGGCACGAGCGACAAGATCATCGCCGGCCTCGACTGGGTCGTGAACCAGAAGAAGGCTCTCGGCGGGAAGTGGATCGTCAATCTCTCACTCGGATCGCTATACACCACGCTCGCGGAAGAAGAAGCGTTCGCTCGCGCGGTTGACGAGGGTCTGTTGATCGTCGCAGCGGCGGGCAACGAATCTACTTCGACTGTCGCAGCGCCGATCGGCTATCCAGCGGCGTATGCGGGCGTCATGGCAATCGGCGCCGTCGACTCGAGCTCGAAGATCGCGTCGTTCTCGAATCAGGGACCGCAGCTCGCGGTCGTTGCGCCGGGAGTCGACGTCCTGTC
>JAENWF010000051.1 GCA_016650215.1 Thermoanaerobaculia bacterium | reverse complement strand
GTCATCGGTCCGCACATGCGGATCGACGGTCCGACGACAATCGGCGAACGCAACACGTTCGTCGGCAGCGCGTCGATCGGCACGCCGCCGCAGGATCTGAAATTTCGTGGCGAGCGGACCGAGCTCGTGATCGGCAGCGACAACACGTTCCGCGAGTTCGTCACGGTCAGTCGCGGAACGACGGGCGGCGGCGGCATCACGACCATCGCTTCGTCGAACTTCTTCATGGCGTACGCGCACGTTGCGCACGACTGCCACGTCGGCTCGAACACGGTCTTCGCGAACAACGCGACGCTCGCGGGCCACGTCGAGGTCGCCGACTTCGCCACGATCGGAGCCTTCAGCGCGGTGCACCAGTTCTGCCGAGTCGGCGAGCATGCTTTCCTCGGCGGCGGAACGATCGCGACGCAGGACGTTCTGCCGTTCGTCAAGACGGTCGGCAGACCGAGAGCGAAAACGTACGGCATCAATACGATCGGTCTCGAGCGAAAGGGGCTTCAGAAGGAGGCGATCGAGGCGCTGCAGCGCGCCTATCGCATCCTCATCCGTTCGAAGCTGCGGCTCGAAGACGCGCTGTTGCGGATCGAGAACGAGCTCGGATTCTCGGCCGAAGCGCGATACTTCGCGGAGTTCGTCCGCCAGTCGAAGCGGGGGATCATCCGCTGAAAACGCGCGTCGCGATCGTCGGGACCGGCTACCTCGGCCGTCTCCATACCCGGATTCTCACCGAGATGCCGGAGGCGGAAGTCGTTGGCTTCGTCGAATCGAGCGATGCCGCTGCGGCCGAGGTGAGCAGTGCGTTCGGATTGAAGCGATTTCCGTCGGTTGCGGCAATTGCGCCCGAGATCGAATGCGCCATCGTTTCGACAACGACTGACGCACATTTCGCAGTAGCGCGCGACCTGCTCGAAGCAGGTCGCGATGTGATGATCGAGAAACCGATCACCCCGACGGCCGATGATGCGCGCCGCCTCATCGAGATCGCCGCAAAGAAGAATCGGCTCATCCAGGTCGGCCATGTCGAACGCTACAACCCGGCGATCGTCGCGATCGCAGATCAGGTCCGCAACTGCCGCTACTTCGAGGCCGAGCGCCTCGGCGTCTTCGTCGGAAGGTCGCTCGATATCGATGTTCTGCTCGATCTGATGATTCACGATCTGAATCTCGTGTTGTCGCTCCTGCGGCAGAAAGTCGTCGAGATCCGTGCGGTCGGCGTGCCTGTGTTGACCCAGAAGGTCGACATCACGAACGTACGGCTGGAGATGGAGAACGGCGCTGTCGCGAATCTCACGGCGAGCCGCGTTTCGCAGGACCGCGTGAGAAAGCAGCGGTTCTTCGGCAGCGACTTCTACATCTCGGTCGATACGAAGGATCAGGAAGTGAAGGGCTACCGGCTCGTTGACAAGACGATCCAGCCGCTCGCGGTCGAGGTGACGAAGAAGGAGCCTCTGCGCGCCGAGCTCGAGGCGTTTCTCGCATGCGTCCGCGATCGTTCGCGTCCCATCGTCGCGGGAGAGGACGGTCTCGAGGCGGTCGAGCTCGCGACGCGTGTCGCAAAAGCGATCGACGCGTCGATGAGCCGGTGGAAGCGATGAGCGTCGAAGCTCAGATTGGCATCATCGGCGGCTCGGGGCTGTATCGGATGGAGGGGATGAAGATCCTCTTCGAGCGGACCATTCAGACGCCGTTCGGCGAGCCGTCGGATCCTTACGTCATCGGCGAGATCGACGGAGTACGCGTCGCATTTCTCTCGCGGCACGGCCGCGGACATCGCCTGACACCGACCGAGTTGAATTACCGCGCAAACATCTTCGGTTTCAAGGTGCTCGGCGCGCACACGATTCTCTCCGCGAGCGCGGTCGGATCGATGAAAGAGGACTATCACCCGACCGACATCGTCTTTCCGCATCAGTTCATCGACCGCACGCGCCATCGCGCCGATACGTTCTTCGGCAACGGCATCGTGGCACACGTCGCGTTCGCCGATCCGATCTGCGCCGGCGCGTCGTTCCTGATGAGCGGTGCAGCACGTGAGCATGGGGCGCGCGTGCACGAGGGCGGCGTCTACGTCTGCATTGAGGGACCGCAGTTCTCGACGCGCGCCGAGTCGAATCTTTTCCGCTCGTGGAACGTCGACGTCATCGGGATGACGAATCTGCAGGAGGCGAAGCTCGCGCGCGAGGCAGAGATCTGCTACGCGACGATGGCGCTCGTCACCGATTACGATTGCTGGCACGAGTCAGGCGACGTCAGTGTCGAGCAGATTCTCGGGTTTCTGCGCGCGAATGCCGGCATGGCGCAGAAGATTCTTCGAAGCAGTATCGTGCCGGCCGCAACCCGCAAGCGCGATTGCATCTGCGCAACTGCGCTGCAATACGCCATCATTACCGACCCTGCGCAGATTCCGCCGCGCATCAAAGGCGATCTGGCGCCGATCGTTGGCAAGTATTTGAGATAGGGGTCGGAGAGACAATGAGCATCCTCGTAGTCGGCAGCGTCGCATTCGACGCGCTACAGACGCCGTTCGGCAAAATCGACCGCTGCATCGGCGGATCGGCGACGTACTTTTCGGTCGCGGCCTCGTTCTTTTCGCCGGTCGATCTCGTTGCGGTCGTCGGTGACGACTTTACCGAGCAGGACGCGTCGGTCTTCAAAGGGCGGAACATCAATCTCGACGGGTTGCAGAAGGTCCCGGGCGAACGGACGTTTTTCTGGAGCGGTGAGTACGGCTATGACCTGAATGTGGCGAAGACTCGCGACACGCAGCTCAACGTCTTTGCCGGATTCAAGCCGAAGCTCAACGAGCGCCAGCGTTCGGCCGACGTGCTGTTCCTCGCGAACATCGATCCGGACCTGCAGATGGATGTGCTGAAGCAGACGAAGCGTCCGCGGCTCGTCGCGCTCGACACGATGAACTACTGGATCACGTCGAAGAAGGATGCGCTCGCGAAGATCTTCAGCGAGGTCGATCTCATCATCATCAATGAGGCCGAAGTGCGCCAGTTCATGGGCGATTCGAATCTCGTGCAGGCCGCGCGCGCGATTCTCTCCCTCGGCGCGAAGACACTCGTGATCAAACGCGGCGAGTACGGCGTCATCATGATCACGAAGGACTCGATCTTCGCAGCGCCAGCCTATCCGCTCGAGAACGTATTCGACCCGACCGGCGCCGGAGACACCTTCGCCGGCGGATTGCTCGGCTATCTCGCCTCGCGCCGCGAGATCACCGATCGCGAGCTCCGTCGAGCGATCGTCTTCGGCAGCGTGCTTGCGTCATTCACGGTAGAAAAGTTCTCGCTCGATCGCCTCCGCGAGATCTCGTTGCGCGAGATTCAGGAGCGCTACCAGGACTTCCGCGCGCTCACCCACTTCGACGACGCAGAATGAGCCTTGGGGACGAAAAGCCGCCGGCTGAAGCCGGCGCCACGTCATGCATGGCTCGTGGCACCAGTGCTCTTGGTCTCTCCCCTACTTCGCGGAGTACACAACTTCGCCGTCGATGACGGTCTGCAGCACTCTCGTTCTCGCGAGATCGCGCCCGGCGTAGACATCCCCTTCGACGATCGTAAGGTCGGCGCGCTTTCCCACTTCAATCGTGCCGCTGTGCGCTTCGTCGAAGGCCGCGAACGCGGCGTCGGCGGTGAAACCGCGGATCGCTTCCGCAAGCGTCAGGCGCTCCTCCGGATACCACCCCCCGCGCGTGACCGCGGCGTCGATGCCGAGCCACGGATTCACTTCCTCGACTGGAAAATCGGAGCCGAGTGCGAGACGCGCACCGGATCGAAGCACGCTTCTCCACGCGTAGGCACCTCTCACACGTTGAGGCCCGAGCCGCGCCGCGGCCCACGGTGAATCAGACGTCGCGTGCGTGGGCTGCATCGACGCGATCACGCCGGCCCGCGCGAGGCGCGGCAGGTCGGAGGGGGCGATTACCTGCAGATGCTCGATGCGGAAACGGTCCGACGCGATCACGCCCGCGCGCTCGTATGCATCAAGAACGTTTCGGACGCCGCGATCGCCGATCGCATGCGCGTTCACCTGAAACCCGGCAGCTCGCGCGCGGCGAGCGACATCTTCCATGTGCGCAGGCGTTGCGATCATGAGTCCGGAGTTCGACGGATCGTCGCTGTAGGGCTCGAGCAGCGCAGCGCCGCGACTGCCGAGGGCACCGTCCGCGTACAGCTTCACGGAGCAAATGGTGAGCCGTCCGCTGGGATCGGCGAGGGGACCCCGCGCGAACCATGAACGGAGCAGTGCGTCGTCATCGCCGAGCATCAGATAGACCCGGATCGGGAAGCGTTTCTCCGCGATCAGCTCGCGCACCGCGCGAATCGTGTCGTCGTCAGCGCCGGCGTCGTGAATCGCGGTGAGCCCGTTGCCGGCGATTGTTGTCGCTGCCGCGGCCACGCGGCGCTTCCGCTGCTCGAACGTGACTTCAGGGAGGACGCGCTCCACGAGATTCATCGCCGTATCGACGAAGACGCCCGTTGCGGCACCGGAGGCACCGCGCAGAACGCGGCCGCCATCAGGATCGCGTGTTTCATTCGTAATGCCGGCAACTCGGAGCGCCGCGCTGTTCGCGATCGCTGCGTGACCATCAATTCTGCGCAACCAGACCGGATGATCGGGAATCGCTGCATCGAGTGACTCAACGGTCGGAAACTCCTTCACTGTCCAGTCGTTCTGATCCCAGCCGCGTCCAAGGATCCATTCACCAGGCGCGGCGGTCCGAGCGCGTTCGCGAACGCGTGCAATCACCTCGTCGAGGGACTTCGTATCGACGAGGTTGACCGTCTCGAGCGCGAGCCCGAGACCGTAGAGATGCGCATGCGCATCGACCAGCCCGGGAAGGATCGTCGCCGTTCCCGCGTCGATGACCCGGGCGTGCGGATACTTTCGGACGATTTCGTCGCGAGTGCCGATCGCGCGGATTTCGCCGTTCGAGACCAGCAGCGCGAGCCCGCGCTGCGGCGACTGTTGTGCGCCCGAAGCGATCGTCTCCGCCGTATAGATGAGTCCGTCAGACATTCCAGTACTGCTGCATGAAAACAGCGGCAGCAACGATATCGCGACCACAATTCTCAGAAAGCGCATGACCCATCGTATCGCGCGGAATAGCGTCTCCTGAGGCCCCGTTCCGAGCCGGTACATGCGAATAACATTGATCGCCGCGGTCGTCTTTTTAGGCAGCGGGCTGCTCCACGCCGATGATCGGAAGTTCACAGCTTCGGACGTCAAGGTGAAGCTCAATCGCCAGCCGGGCAAGATCGTGATCAAGAACGACACGAAGCGGATCACGGCGTTTCGTTTCTTCGGCGACATTCGTGAGTCGCTCGTGAATCTGCGCGCGACACGCCAGATGGTGACGCGGCCTTTCGGATCGGTGTTCAACTCGACCGCAAAGCTCAACTCTCCGGTGCCGCCATACCTCGCAGCGATCATCGCCGAAGCCTCCGCAAAGCATGGCGTCGACCCGCGGCTTGTCGCAGCAGTCACGCGCCGCGAGTCTGCCTACAACCCCAACGCAATCTCCCCGGTCGGCGCGAGTGGTCTGATGCAGCTCATGCCGGCGACCGCAAAGTTCCTCGGTGTGACCGATGTATTCGACGCACGGCAGAACATCCATGGGGGTACGCGCTACCTCCGTACCCTCCTCGACACCTTCAACGGCGATCTCGATCTCACCCTCGCGGCCTACAACGCCGGCCCGGGTGCCGTCCGCAAATACAACGGCGTGCCCCCATACCGAGAGACGCGCAACTACGTCGCGTCGATCCGCGCGAACTACGAACAGTCGCTTCGGTAAAACGAGTGCTGAGTCCTGAGCCGGGCGGTTTCACTCAGCACTCAGCACTCAGATTACCCCTCCCCCCACTTCAGCTTCGTACGAAGAATGTCGAAGTAATTCTTCTCCGGTGACTGAATCAGGAGCACGCTTTCGGCGGCTCTACGGACGCAGACCGTGTCCTTCTCGGTCAGCGACATTCCTTCCTGGCCATCGAGCGTGAGAAAGATCTCGTGTCCTTCGCCGGGAGTCACGATGCCAATCTCGATGTCGAGCTCGTCGGGGAGGACGAGCGGGCGGTTGGTGAGCATGTGCGGGCAGATGGGCGTGATGACGACCGCGTTCATCGTCGGATAGACGATCGGGCCGCCTGCCGAGAGATTGTAGGCGGTCGATCCCGTGGGCGTGCAGATCACGAGGCCATCGCCGCGGAAGGTCGAGACGAAGAGTCCCGCGACGCTGACGCGCATCGACACGATCCGTGCGAGCGCGCCTTTGTTGATCACGACGTCATTGAGGACGCGGTAATGTTTGTCGTCGCGCCCGGGACCTTTCACGAACGCGTTGAACGTCACGCGCGGCTCGACGTGATAATCGCCGACGAGCACGCGGTCGAGCAGTGCTGGGAACTCTTCGACGCGGATCTCGGTGAGAAACCCGAGGGTTCCCATGTTCACGCCGAGGATGGGGACGTGATCGGGAGCGTGCCGCGCGACGGAGAGGAGGGTGCCATCGCCGCCGAAGGTGATGAGGAGATCGGTCTCTCCGCCGAGGGCGCTGCGGGAAGTCGTTGAAGCGTCATCGTTGATGGCCGCGCCGGTGACGTCGTCGAACGTGACTGTGAATCCGCGACGGCGGAGGTCAGCCGCAACGGTGACCGCGTACTCGAGAGCTTCCGGCGACGAGGTCTTCGCCGCGATCCCGATCGTGCGCATGCGAAGCGAGAGTATAGCGGGTCACGAATCGAGCGTGCGCCGCACATGATCCGCTTCGATCGTGATCCGCTCGCCGGCGCGCTCCGGGGCAACGAAAAGGATCGGGTGCAGCACCTTCTCGATGATTGCGCGGAGGCCGCGCGCGCCGAGCTTCTGGCGCAGCGCCGCCGTCGCGATCTCGAACAGACCGCCCTCCGTGAATTCGAGCTGAATCTGATCGAGCGCGCAGAGCCGCTGGTACTCGGGGATCATCGCCTCACGCGGCTGCGTGAGAATCGTCACGAGATCGCTCGCGGTGAGTGCGTCTAATTTGACCCGGACCGGAACGCGGCCGAGAAGCTCGGGGAGAAAGCCGTACTTCGTCAGATCGTCAGTGGTCGCCTCATGCGTAGCGGAGCCGGGCCCGTTGAAGAATCCGATCGGCTTGCCGTCGCTCGACTCTTCCAGGTCGGAGAACGCTCCGGCGCAGATGAAGAGGATGTTCGAGATGTCGATCTCGACATAGTCGTACTTGTTCCAGTGCGCGGTGACGTTGAGCGGCACGAAGATCTTCTCGCCTTCGAGAATCTTGAGCAGGGCCTGCTGCACCCCTTCGCCGCCGATGTCGCGCGCGCCGGCGCCGGTCCGCGCCCCGCCGGACCGCCGCGCGATCTTGTCGATCTCGTCGATGAAGACGATCCCGTTCTCCGCGGAGCTGACGTTCTGGTTCGTCGCGTAGAGGAGACGTCCGATCGCGACCTCGACATCCTCGCCGTAATACCCCGCTTCAGTGAATGCGGTCGCGTCGTTGTACGCGAACGGGACATCGAGAATCTTCGCCAGCGTCCGCGCGAGGTAGGTCTTGCCGGAGCCGGTCGGCCCCATCATCAGGATGTTCGACTTGTGGATCGAGACTTCGCCGCCGAACTTGAGGTACTCAATGCGTTTGAGGTGGTTGTACGCGGCGATCGCAAGGACTTCTTTCGCGTGGCGCTGGCCGATGACGTACTGATCGAGTTGTTCGAAGATGCGGCGCGGGGTGACGTGGAGAAACCGGTAGATCTCGCGCTTTTCTTTCATCGAGGCGCCGCGTTTGAGTATAGCACCGCGTCCGTTGAGCTCGCCGCGCGGGAAGAACGTCCGAGCAGTGCAAGTTCCTTCACTCCAGATATCTCATGAGACCCCCAACCTGGGCAGTTCTCGTTTGTCTTCTTGCCGTCGCCACGAGCACCTTCGGCGTGACATCGATCGGTCCCGAGTTCCTGATCGCGGAACCGACAACTGGGGCAGCGCCGTTCGAGCGCGAGTCACCGCGCATCGCTTCGAGCGACAACGGGTACCTCGTGGTCTGGACGGATGGCCGCGAGCGAAACACGACGGTGCGCGCGGCGAGACTCAGTGCGGCAGCCACCGTGCTCGATCCGCTTGGTTTGGTGTTGTGGCGCAATCCTGGCCGCGGAGTTGTCATAACGCCCACGGTCGCCTCCGACGGCCGGGACTACCTGGTCGCGTGTGACCACGGCGGTTTTCCCGCCAGCATCAGCATCTCGCGGGTGAGCGGTGAAGGAGTCGTGTCGGCAACGAGTCTGGATATCCAGGGCTCCGCACCTGCGCTTGCGTGGAACGGACGGGCCTTCATGCTGGTGTATCAATCGCCGCCCGGAGCCGGCCAGCAGGCAATCCTTGCTCAGCGGCTCGCAGCCGATGCGACTCCGATCGGGTCGCCCCTTCCGATCGGATTCGGCAGCCTCCCGGCGGTGGAAGGAGCGAACGATACCTTCCTCGCCGCCTGGTCTGCAGGGAACCGCATCAATGGGCGAGTGCTGCCGGCGGACTCGCCGGGCCCGGAACGGGAGGTCGGTGCGGCTGCTTCGGCGTCCTCGATCGACATCGCGTGGTCGGGATCCGAGTTCGTCGTCGTGTGGAACGCGCAGAACGTTCTCAACGCGCGATCGGTCGCGATCGACGGGTTGCCACTCGGCTCGACGCGCGCGCTCGTCACCGCGCCGTTGAATGTGATGCATCCCGCGGTGGCGAAGGCGCCGTCCGGTGTCGTCATCACGTACAGTCTGAGAGGCGCCGGCCCGGATCCGAACGGAGGCATCTTCTCGCTTCGCCTGAGCCCGGATGGCTCGGCGAGCACGCCGGTGCGCGAAGCGGCCGCTCCAGAGAACTTCGGGATCGAGGTCGCAGGGGGACCGTCGCAGATGATCGCGTGGCTTGCGTACGCGGATCAGCAGATGTTGCCGGGCGGCGCGCAGGTTCTTGCGCGACCTCTCGCGTTTGGACGCCCGTCGCTCGTCAGCTCGAGCACGCCCTCGCAGCACGAGCCGCAAGCCGCGGTGTCAGGCGCGAGTACGCTCGTCTCCTGGATCGAGCCGGTCGGAACTGAAGGTACCGGCACCCTCTTCGTCGTCTCGACATCGACGCCGAGGCGGTACCGGATCGAAGAGCACTCTGCGAATCAGTCGTTCGCGCGCCTGAGCGGCGGCGACGCGCCGATGATTCTCTGGCTCGAAGAGGGACAGCTTCGCGCAAAGCGGTTGAGGTCGACCGGTGAGCCGATCGACGCGAGTCCGATCGTGATCGCGGAGGAGGCAACATCGATCGCGGCGGTTCCCGTGGGCGAGCTTCACTTCGTTTTCTACACGACCGCTGATGCCGTCCTGCTGAAGCGAGTGAATCGCGAGGGAAAGGTTCTCGACACGACGCCGATCATGGTGGCAGCGACCGGGCCGACGCCTCGCATGAGCAACGCGGCCACCGATGGTTCGGGGGCAGTGGTCACATGGAGCTTGAGTGAACCTGTGTGCGCCACCTGCATACCGGCAATCAGTGCCGAGTACGCTGTCATCTCGCGCGAAGGGTCGCTAATCGCTGGACCGCGTCGGCTGGTCGACAGGGTGGCCGTAACCGTGCTGGTCGTCTGGAACGGTTCGGAGTACGCGATCTTCGCAGGCGGTTATCTCGTGCTCATCGAAGTGCCGACTGTGGTTGGAATCGAGCGCGTTCGCGCGGATGGCTTGCTGGTGGGCCCCAGAGCGTTCAGTTACGACGCTTCCGCCTGGATGGATTCGCTCGCGTGGAACGGCGAGGAGTACATCACCGTCGGCGGGAACTACTCCTGGAACGGAGCGGGGATATTGAAGCGGATCAGCCGCGAGCTGAAGGTCACTTCAACGGTGGTGCTCCAGATCAGCGACACGCGCCGTACCGTGCCGTTCGTCCTCGCGCGACCGGGACGATCCACTCTTGTTGTGTACGAGAAGCCGATCCTCGACGTCCCCTACCTCGGCGTGGCCCGGATCGTGGGACGGTCGATCGACGCCGCGTCGCGAATCCGCGCGGCGAGGCGATGACGCGGAGCCCGCGCTACAGCGTGTGAATCTTCACTGCGAGCGCCACGAGCGCGAGCAGGATGATGCCGAGAGCGACGAAGAGGCCGCGGCGGCGATACGAGAGCTCGTCGAGAGCGCTCTGTCCCGCGACGAGCGCCGTCTGCGCGTGCTGCAGGCCCTCTTTCTGCTTCGCCGCAACCGGCTCAGCCGAGAACGTGTGGACGAGCGTCTCGAGCTCGATCTGCGCGTCAACGGCGCTGTCGAGCGCCGATCTCACACGCCGAACTTCGACGCCGCCGCGCTGCGCGGCCAGCAGGATCCGCTCCGAGCGCGCGATCATGCTCGTGAGCCCGCGCGTCGAGTTGAGATAGTTCACCGCGTTGACGTGTCCCGCCCCTTCCGTCGCGTCGTGACAATCGTCGCAGCGCCGCACCGGAACTGAGACGTCGCGCCCGGAAACCACGTCGCGATAGGTGTAATGCGTCTTTCCGATGCGGAACTTGTCGAAGAGGCGCGAGAACTCGGGACGCAACCGCGCCGGCTCACCCGCCCGCACCTGCATCAGATGCGTCGGAAGCTTGAGCGCGCGGTCGACCAGGAAATCGAACCGGCGGTCGCCCTCGAGTCCGAGTCCTGCGGCTTCTTTCAGCAGTGCAGCGCGGAACAGGCGGTATCGCTCGGCCTTCTTCTCCGGCTCTGCGACCCGCTGCGCAAGCGGTCCGACGCCGTCGTGACAGAACGCGCACGGCGTCTCGGGAAGCACGCCGAGCATCGCGACCGTCGGGCGCACCACGCCATGGTTTTCGTGGCAGGTGACGCACTCGGTGAAATGCGACAGTTGCAGCGACGCCCGTTTTCCTTCATGGCACGTGCTGCATGCCGCGCCTTCGGTCATCTCGTTGTGCAGCGTCCACTGCTCGTGCTTCTTGCTCTTCCTGAAGAGCTCGGCCTCGCGTAAATGGCATTGCCCGCAGACGAAGCTGACGCGGTCGACTCCTGGAGGCGCAGCGCCGTGATTGCCGTGGCAGTCGTTGCATGTCGGCGCCGTCAGATCGCCCTTGTCGAACATCGCGCTCGCATGAACGCTGACGCGCCAGCGCGAAAACTGATCGGACGGAAGCTTGAACGCGCTCATCAGCGCGGCGTTGGAGTGACAGCGGCTGCACGTCTGCGCGACGCGTGTCGGGTGGACCGGCGACTCGGGCTGCGTGCGGCGGAGGATGCCGTGCGTGGAGTGGCAATCGACGCACGTCGCCACGCGATCCTCTCCCTTTTTCAACTGATGCCCGTGCCGGCTCGACCAGTATTCGGTCACCTGGTCGACGCGCGCTGCAGGGTTGAATCGCTTCATGAACTCGGCTGACGAGTGGCAGCGCCCGCAGAACTCGGGGATCTGCGTCCGCTTCGGCACGATCACGCCCTTCATGGCCGCATCCCTGTCGGCGCCGAGCGCGGGGTCTGGATTGCCTCCGTGGCAATCGTGGCAGCTCAAACCGACCGTGGCGTGAACGTCATTGGCGAACGCCTTCGTCTGGTCATTCCCGGCATGGCACTCGGTGCACGATGTCGCGGGGCCCGCGAATCCGTTTGCTGCCCCGAGGAGAGCGAAGAGAAGAATGACGTGATGGATCGTGCGGCGCGGGCCGCGCGTGATCAACGCGAGCAGCATCAGCAGCACGGCGGTGAGAAGGACGATGTACAGCGGCACCAGTGACTCATAGCCCCAGCACGTCATCACGACGATGAACGTCAGCGCGACGATGCCCACGACGTTCCAGGCCATGCTCCCCTTGCGATCGAGAAATGGAATGAGCAGCAGCAGGAGACCGCCCGCGCTGAAGAGCAGCAGCGGAATCGCCTCGTACTCGACGCCGAAGATCTCGCCGCCCGGCACGAGCTTCAGCGTTTGAAACATGAAGACGAATTGCCACTCTGGGCGGATGTTCTCGTACGCGGGCGCGAAGAGGTCCGCTTTCTCGCCGAGCTCCCACGGAAAGAGCGCGGCGAGTGCCGCGAGCATGCCGAGCGCGAAAACCCAGCCGGAAAGATCACGCAGCGCGAAGTCGGGAAAGAACTTCATCGGCGCGCGCCGCTTCGCTTCCTCTTCGCACCCGGCGGGCACGCTCATCCCTTTGGTTTGAACGAGCAGCACGTGGATTGCGAGAAAGAGAATCGTCAGCGCGGGCAGCAGTGCGACATGCCATCCGTAGAACCGCGCGAGCGTCGCTCCGGAAACGCGGTCGCCTCCGCGCAGGAAGCGCACCGTCCACTCGCCGACGACAGGCACCGCGCCGCCGACGTCCGTCCCGACTTTCGTCGCAAAGAACGCGAGCTGGTTCCACGGCAGCAGGTACCCGGAGAACCCAAAGCCGAGAGTCAGAAGGAAAAGCACGACTCCGCTCACCCACGTCGCTTCCCGGGGCGCGCGGTACGCCTTCATGAAGAAGACGCTGATCAGATGAAGCGTGGCGAAGAAGACCATCAGGTTCGCGGACCACGAATGCATGGACCGGATCAGCCATCCGAACGGCACGGTGGTCATCAGGAACTCGACGGATTCGAACGCCTCGTCCGCTCCCGGCCGGTAGTAGAGCATCAGGAGCACGCCGGTGAAGATCTGGATCAAGAAGAAGAAGAGGGTCATCCCGCCGAGGTAGTAGAAGACCGTGTAGCGGTGCATTGGAACGGTCTTGTGCGCCGCGATCGCGCGGAGTTTGTCGACTCCGAGCCGGTCGTCGAGCCAGCCGATGATTTCCGTAGCTGCTTTCATGAACGATTCACACTTTCGAAACGACGATCGTTGCCGGGCCGGATGGCTGTTCGATCAGATGCACCTTGTATGGAGTGAGTGGTTTCGGCGGCGGTCCCGCCACGTTCCGGCCCGTGAGGTCGTACGCGCCGCCGTGACAGTTGCACCAGATCCTGTTGTGCTCTTTCTGAAAGCCGACGATGCAGTCGAGGTGCGTGCAAGTCGCGGAGAAGGCGAGGAACTGCTCCTCGCCCGAGCGGACCACGATGACCGGATCGGCGCCGAAGCGGACGATCTTGAATGCCTTGTCGCGGAAGTCGATGTCGGTCGTCGTTCCCGCCTCGACTTCGTTCGCGCTCGGCTCGGCGATCCGCGGCGGCGTCAGGTAACGGAGCACCGGGTAGATGATCGAGAGGATCAGCGCTCCAAATGAGGACGCGACGAACCAGTTGACCAGCTTGCGCCGGCTGAGCGTCGAAACGGGATTGGAGGGGGTGTTCCCCGTCGAGAGAGTGTTCACGGCGCGTTCTCTATTTCTTCGCGAACGTCCGGATGTGCGCGGTCAGCCCGGCGATCTCGCTGTCGCTGATCTTGCCGCCGTAGGCGGGCATCTTTCCCTTTCCCTTCGAGATGATCGCGATGAGCTCCGCATCGGTCTGCTTCTGCACCTCCGCGGATCCAAGCGCACGGATCGCCAGCTTCTTTCCCATGGCCGTCTGCCCGGCACCGTCGGCACCGTGGCACATCGCGCACTTCGTCTTGAAGGTCGCCGCCGCGTCCGCGGCCGCAGCCGGACTGGCGAGAATGAGGATGGACAGAACACCAAGGACCGGACCGATCGTGCGTGACATGCGTCTCTCCTTTTGACAGTTCCGTTCAAGAATACGCTCGCGCGCCACGCTGCGAAGCTCGTGCGGACACCGGCGACTGCGAGGAAGATCACACGTGAACGTAACCAAGCGCACACGATTGGTTTATCGTGTGCCGCGTCATGAGGATCCTTCCACTCGTATTGAGCGCCTCCATCGCCGTTGCACGACTGGCAACCGCCGCGGAGATGGAATCGCCTTCTCCGGCCGGCGCGGCGTATCCGCACCTCGTCTCTGCAGGCGATCGCCTGCTGATGAGCTGGACCGAGCCGTCCGGCGAGAAACAGGCGATGCGATTCGCTGAGTATCGCGCGGGCGCATGGAACACGCCGCGCACGATCGTGGAGCGCGCCGATCTCTTCGTGAACTGGGCCGACTTTCCTTCGATCGCTTCGACGTCCGACGGAACGCTGTTCGCACACTGGCTGCAGAAGAACGGCGCCGGCAAGTACGCGTATGACGTGCATGTCGCTTCATCGCGCGATCGCGGCGCGACGTGGAGCGCGTCGAAAGTCATTCATCGCGACGGCAAAGCAGCCGAGCATGGTTTCGTCTCGCTCGTTCCGGTGAGCCGCAACGCGATCGGCGCAGTGTGGCTCGACGGGCGTCAGATGACCGGCGAGGAAGGGGAGATGACGCTCCGCTACGCGCGCATGACTCCGGCCGGTGCGATGGCCAACGAGTCGCTGCTCGATGCTCGCGTCTGCGAGTGCTGCACGACCGCGATGGCGATGACATCTGACGGACCGGTGATCGCGTACCGCGACCGCTCGCCGGAGGAAGTGCGGGACATCAGCATCGTGCGCTGGCGGAACGGCTCGTGGACGAAACCGGCGGTCCTTCATTCAGATGGATGGAAGATCAACGGCTGTCCGGTCAACGGTCCGCAGATCGATGCGCGCGGCAAGAGGGTCGTCGTGGCCTGGTTCACCGCCGCGAACGACGAGGAGCGCGTGAATGTCGCGTTCTCCTCGGACTCGGGCGCGAAGTTTTTCGCGCCGATCCGCGTCGATGCCGGGAAGCCGTCGGGACGTGTCGATGTGCTCTGGCTCGACGAGAAGACCGCAGCCGTGACGTGGCTCGAAGGGATGGGCGATGGCGCGCACATCGCGCTTCGCCGCATCGGTATCGACGGGACGCTCGGGCCGATCGTGAAGATCGCCGGCTCGAGCAGCGCGCGCTCGTCGGGGTTTCCGCGGATGGCGATGAACGGTGGCGAGATTTTCATTGCGTGGACCGAGGTTGCGCCGGTGAAGAAGATCCGCGTCGTGAAGTTCTAGCTCAGACTTTCGACAACGATCGTAAGATTTGCAGTTCGCGATCCGACTTGTGCGAGCCAGGTTACGTGAGCGGCGACGCAGTCGAATTCAATCCGGTACTCACCGGCCGGCAGGCCACGCAGCTCGCCTGTTACTTCACTACTCTGGTCGGGTCCGAGCGATGTCGGGCTAATCGGAAACTGGCCATACTCGAGGTCGCGAAGCGTCCCGTTCGCGTCGTACAGGTGACATCCGAGCCAGACTCCACCCGCAGCCTCCGTCGATGGCAGCCACGTAGCTGTCCCGATGTTCGTGACCTCTGCGTGAAAGCGGAACGGTTGGTGCGCCACTGGCTGCTCGAATTTCCCGATCGTGATGTTTGCGCGCAACCCCGCCGCGCGGCGGCTGTCCGGCGCCTCCCCGCTTCCCTTGATCAGGAAGAAGTTGCGTACGTCGCGCAAGAACTCTCGTGTGCGATCGGCCCAGCGGGCCGACGTTGCGCCTCCCTGAAGGAAGTCGTCGTACTCGCTCAGAGACAGGTGAAACGGCGGAATGTTGAGCGCTGCGACCTTCACATCGGTAAACCCTGCGTATTGAGCGGCTCGCCACAGCGCGGGGAGATGGATGTTGTTTTCGAGGACTCCGTACGTTCGCATTTCGAACTGTGATTGCGCTGTCTGCGAATGGTTCGGACCGGGCTCAACGAACCCGGCCACACCTCCGGGAGCCAGCACGCGTCCAAACTCGGACAGCACGTCCGCCGGGTTGGGCGCGTGATGAAACGCGTCGAAACTGACGATGCGGTCGACACTCCCGTCCGGTAGCTCGATCGTGCGACCGTCGAAGAGCAGGAACGATGGTGCGGGACGGTCTCCGATGATAGCGATTCGGTCATACGTAGCTTTTGCAATTCGCAGCGCCGATTCAGACACGTCGAGGAGGATTACGCGACAACCGAGCTGGGTCAGCATTCGCGATAGCCACCCGGTCCCCGCGCCGAACTCGAGTACCGTTTGGCCTGGAATCAGGCGGAGCCCCTGTATGAGCACGGCAAGATTGATCAATAGCGCCGGTGTTTCATCGGGCGTGTTGAAGGGCTTGCTTAGGTGGTGATCCCAATTCGTGAGTCCCGCGAAATACTCTTCGGCCCGCCGATTCCACTCTTCAATCGACGTTTGCGCCATGAGCTGTTCTACGTCGATGTGACTCTCAATACTCCGCTGCGAATCGGTCGAAGGAGGCCGCATCGTTGGGGTCCGGAGGGATCCACGACGGCGAACAAAAAATGTTGCCGTGTCCAACTCACCATGACAGGCGGTCGTCACATGCAACGTTTCATAACCTTCTTCCGCGAACACGCCGAGTACGTCGCTCAGGTCGTACACGGTCGTGGGGATGAACTGGGTAGTCAGAGGTCTTCGAAGAAGCGCGTTTGCGAACCCGTTCGCCAACCGGCTGTGCGAGCGCAGCCAGCGGGAGCTGCGCGACGCAGCCGAAGAGCGATCACGATACGGCAGTTGAAAAACGCCAATTTCTCCCACCCGCTTGAGAAGGGCTCGAATGATGTTTAGTCCTTCCGTGGTCGAGACGCGCTGGAGCATCAGATGGCAGTTGACGAGGTTGAAGGTTTCCTCGTGAGCGAGGAACTCGTCACTTGTTTGAAAAGAAATGTTCGCGATTCCCCACTCGGAAGCGAACTTCCTTGCTGATGCGAGCATTGCCTCAGACCTGTCTACGGCTACGACCCGGCCGGCGCGCCTGGCGAACGGAATCGCAAGTCGTCCCGGACCGCATCCGTACTCGAGCACGACCTCGGCCGTGAAGTGCTCATCGATTCGAAATCGTATGAAATCGATCGTTGATGCCACCTGCGACGTGCCGGTATCGAAAAATTCAGCCGTCCCCCGCGGCGTAAGGTTTCGGCGCAAGTATTGGGGGTGAGTCAGGACGCTGAAGAGCGGCTCGGAGGCAAATAGTCGTTCCTCGGCACTTTGTCGTGACATGACGCGAAGTGTATGGGCGATTAACGCAGTTCGCTTCGAGCAGTATGTTTGGGCGCCTTCGATTCCTCGCGGGCTAGATCTTCATTGCGTGGACGGAGATCGTGCCGATGAAGAGAATCCGCGTGGTGAAGTTCCAGGGGACGGAAAGCCGCCGGCTTGAGAGCCGGCGCCACATCCAGCATGGCTCGAGGCAGCAGTCTTCATGTTTGAGGACTCTTGATTCTTTCGAACCGCAAAACACCTCGATTCATCCCTCGCGCCGCAAGAGATTTTGACGCGCTGGTAATCGCGCTCATCTCTTAACTCACGCAAATTCAACTACTTGCCACATTGCGACCTTTGGTCGGGCGCTTGAACTATGCCTCCAGCGAAAGGAGGTGGTGCTGGAGAGAAGAGACAAAACGTGAGAGCCGAAAAGATTCGGCAAGAGACCCAGATCAGGTGTGGAAATCAAAGGCCGATTCACAACAAACAACTAACCGAATTTGAAAGGAGAAAAGACCCATGCGGAAGTCCCACAACATTCTGTTCGTCACCCTTTTCATCGTTTCTCTCTCTGCCTCGGCATTCGCTGCCGACGTCCAGACCCCGGCCGCCGCGGCGGGCGTGGTCAACCTCAATACGGCCGATGTCGCGCAGCTTTCGATGCTGCCGCGCGTCGGTGCCAAGGCCGCGCAGCGGATCATCGACTACCGGACGGCGAACGGCCCGTTCCGCAAGACGACCGATCTGATGCAGGTCAAAGGCTTCGGCGACAAGACGTACGAGCGCCTCAGCTCCTACATCTCGATCGACGGCAAGACGACTCTCAGCGCGAAGGTGCAGAGCCCGCGCAAGCCCCGCAAACAGCCCACCACCACGGCGTCGAAGTAACGCCGTCCCACCCCACGGGCCGTCCGCTCCACGCGGACGGCCCCCTTCCTCGAATGCGAAAGGAGACGAACGTGCCACGAGACACGAAGAGGGGATTCACGCTCATTGAACTGCTCACTGTCATGGCGATCATCGGAGTCTTCGTTGCGGTTGCGACACCGTCGTGGATGTCGCTGCGACGCCGCGCCGCGGTCCGCTCGGCCGCGACCGAGATCCGCACGATCTTTCACCTCGTCCGTTCGCGGGCGATCGCCCGAGGCGCGAACAGCGGAGTGAAGTTCACGCAACTGCCGGGCGGCGAGTGGCAGTTCGCCGTCTATGACGATGGTGACGGCGACGGCGTGCGCAACGACGACATCCGCAATGGAGTCGATCGGGTGGCACAACCGTCGCGCTATCTCAATCAACAGCCGCAGCTCGCGTCGATCGCCCTGCCGGCGTCTTCGATCGTCGATCCCGACGGGACGCGCATCGCCTCGGGCGCGTCCGCGGTGCAGTTCAACCGCTCGACGATCTGCTCGTTCACTCCGATGGGGCAAGCCACGCCCGGCACGATCTACCTCACCGACTCGGCGGGCGAGGTTTACGCGGTGCGCGTCTACGGCGCGAGCGCGAAGCTGCGCCTGCTCCGCTACATCGCCGCGACGACGAAATGGGAGGCGCGATGAGACGCTCAGGTCCCTCGCCGGCGGACCACGAGCTGCTCCGCCTCGTAGGTCTGGATCGCGGAGAGCGTCGTCCGCAGCAGGAACTCATCCGCGAATGCCTCGCTGATGATCCGGCCGTCCATGTCGCGTCCGACCGGAAGTCCGGCTGCGAAGAGGAGCGTCGGGACGACGTCGGCGACGAACGCGGGCGACGGATTGGGCCGCTTCATCGCGCCGGGGCCTGCAATCAGAAGAAAGCCGTCATCGGCTCCAGGGTCACGGTTGCGAAGGCCCTGCAGCACGAAGGACCACGGCGTGTCGGGGAGCGCGGGCGAGGAGACGGCGGTCGGCGAGCAGACCACGATCATGTGCTCGCGATTCGCCTGCGCGAGCTCGCCGATGAGCCGGTCGATCTGCTGCGCGTACGCGCGAAGCGTCTCGCCGCGCCGGCTGGAAGAGGACCGCAGTTCGTTGCTCCAGACATCGAGCTCGCGCTGCGTCTCGGCGAATCCCTCCACCGTCACGACAGTGAGATCGTCCGCGCCGCTCTGCATGCCGGAATGCAGCGCGGCGATGTCGGCGGCGAGATGCGCGCGGACCTTCGCGCTGGTGAAACGTTGCGCGACTCCGGGCGGGAGCGGGCTCGAGGGCTGCTGCGCGCGCGGCCCGGTGGCGGGCCAGGTGATGACCCGCGCGTGAAGCCCAAGGCGGCTGAAGAGACTCCAGATGGGAAGCGCGTCTCCGGAGGGGAGCGTCGACGAGATGCGCTTGACAGGCGGAATGAGACCCCACGTCCGGAAACCGACGCCGCTCGGCAGCAGAAGAAAACGCTCCGATGGATCGCGGCCGTTGAGCGGCGTGCGATACGAGAAGCGACCCGTGATGCCATGGCGATACGGCAGCTTGCCGGTGGCGAGCGAGGCCCAGAGAGCGCGCGAGCTGGTCGTCGGGAACGGCTCCAGCCGCGTGAAATACGACTCGCGCGCCCCTCGCTCGAAAAATGGCAGCACCCCCTCGCCGCTCATCGTCACGATCCAGTCGTATGGAAGATTGCGGACCGCCACCAGGATCACAGGTCGTTTCCCGGCAATCGTGCCGATGTCGGCAACGACGACGTTGCGCTTCTCGACGCGATAGCTCTCGCGGCGCTGATAGAGGAAGAACGACGAGACGGCGATCAGCAGGATTCCGGCGCCGAAGATGATGCGCGCACGGCGGCGGTCGGCGTTGCGCTCCGCGATCCAGAGAATGAGAAGCAGGAACGCGGTGACCGTGATCAGGTTCGTCGCTTTCGCGAGCACGCGCCATGCGGCGATCGGAAGGTAAATGCGCAGCACGTCGACGTGGATCCAGTAGACGGCCGCCGCGATGAATGCCGCGAGCACGACGAAGCCGAAGCCGTGTGCGCGCCAGTTCGTGTCGGGCTGACCGTGCTCCAGCAGCCGGACGCGCAAGAGGCGAAATCCCCACAGCGCGGAGCCGAAGACGACGCCGCAGATGAGGCCGTAGACCAGCGTCACCATCGCCAGTCGCAGCGGCGTGATGTCCACCTGCGGGTTGAGGAAATAGAGCAGGTGGCCCATGTAGAGGCCGAAGATCGCGCCGGCTACGACGCGCTTGAGGTACGCCCAGCGGAGCGGCACGCCGCAAGTCTATCGGAGCGCGGCCGATGATTCGCGCCGGCGATGTGAGCAGCGCATGTGCCTCAGGCGGCCCGGCCGCCCTATTCCGCATCCTCGGTTATCCGATCGCGCCGGTAGAGATCGACGCGGTGCAGTGGCGTCGCGCAGGCATCGCGCTGCCGTGGAACGGGACCGCGAAGCTCTCGCTGATGAGCCGCCTGGAGCGATTTGATCTCTTTCTGCTCGAGGGGAGCGCATCTGGTGTGGACATCAACGAATTCATGCGCTCTTACAAATTACACAATGTACTGACAACATCAGTCATCGTATATTGGTATGAAGAACGAATATCAATATTCAGTGCGAGCCGTCACGGCGCGGCACGCCGGCTCGACTTCTCGACGACCGCGCCGTCGAGCCATGCGATCGATCGTCTGAACCTGCTGACGCTCGGCGACTCGACCTCACCGGCCCGCCTCTTCGATCGCGCGCTCGATCGGGAGGCGATCACCCGCGAGTTCTTTCTCCGGTTCCGAGACGCGGTTCGCGCCGTCTCCCTCGCGCTGCGCGAATCGTGTCCGGACGAAACGCGTGAGGCTGTCGATGCGGAAGCGCTCCTGATCCTCTCCCGGTTGCTCTTTCTCTGTTTCATCCAGGAGAAGGGATGGCTCGACGGCGAGCGCCGCTTCCTCGTCGACCGGATCGATCGTGCGTGCCGCGACGGCCGAGATGCATTCACGACCGTGTTGGTGCCTCTCTTCTTCGGATGCCTCAACACCCCGACCCCGGAGCGCGACGCCGCGGCGCGAACGCTCGGGGCGATTCCGTATCTGAACGGCGGTCTCTTCGAGCCGGCGTCGTTCGAACGCCGGAATCCGCGTCTGCAGATCGAGAACGAGCTCGTGCGGCGAATTGTCGAAGACGTATTCGAGCGCTTCGATTTCAGCGCGGACGAAGACGATACCGAGCGCACGAGTGTCGATCCCGAGATGCTCGGCAAGGTCTTCGAGTCGCTCATGGCCGAGGATGAGAGGGCGGCGAGCGGCAGCTTCTACACGCCGAAAGAGATTGTCGACGTATTGACCGCGAGGGCGATCGAGCGGCTCACCGATGGGGCGCGAGGTGATGCGCTGCGGCAGAGACTCGAATCGATCACGATCCTCGATCCTGCGTGCGGATCGGGCGCGTTCCTCCTCTCCGCGCTGCATGCGATCGAGCGGCTGATGATCGACGCTGGACACGCGCCTGGCGCCGCACTCCGTCAGCAGATCGTCGAGCGCTCGCTCTACGGCGTCGACGTGAAACCGGAGGCTGTCCGTTTGTGCGAGCTTCGCCTCTGGCTCGCGATCGTATCGGCGACCGATGCGTCGCCGGAAACCGTCCGTCCGCTGCCGAATCTCGACCGCAACATTCTTCAGGGCAACTCACTCCTCGGGCCGCTCGACTTTCTCGGCACCGCGCCGGCGGATGTCTATCGCGAATGGTCGTACGGGCTCCGTGCGCAGCAGTCGATTGTTGAGCGTTACCGCTCGGCGCCGCGGGAGGAGCGCCCTGCCCTCTATCGACTGCTTCGGAGCAACGACCAGCGTCTGGCTGTCGATCTGCTCGCGCGCGCAAGCGACGCGGACGAGAAAGAGCTGCAAATCGCGACGACGCCGCGGCGCGATCTCTTCGGCGACCCGTTGCGGGAAGATCGGATTCGCTGTCATGAGCTGCAGAGCCGCATCGTCCGGACGCGGCGCCTGCTCGAGCGGATCGAGGAGGGGGAAACCGACTTCTTCTCGTACGACGTGCACTTCGCGCACGTAATGGCGGCCGGCGGGTTCGACGTGATCGCCGGCAATCCGCCGTGGGTGCGCAACAGCCGCATCGATCCCGACGCGCGGAAGATGTACCGCGAGCGCTATCGCCTCTTCGGGCGGTCGAAGGACGCGAGCGCATTTCATCAGCCCGATCTCTCGATCGCGTTTCTCGAGAAGTCGCTCGATCTCGCGGCGCCGGGCGGCGTCGTTTCGATGCTCCTTCCCGCCAAGATCCTCAACGCCGGCTACGCCGCGCCGCTGCGCGCGTTTCTCGAGCGCGAGACGACGGTCACCGATCTGATCGACTGGAGCGACGAACGAAAGAAGCACTTTCGCGCCGACACGTTTCCGCTCGGACTGATCGTGAAGCGCCGGCCCGGCGAACGCAGACATGAAGTCGAAGTGACGGCTGGGGGAAGCTCGTTCAGAGTTGCACAGCACTCGCTGCGGATCGGGAGGGGAGTGAGCGAGTGGTCGCTGCTCCCGGCGGACGTTGCGTGCATTCTCCGCAGGCTGGCCGAACGATTCGCGCCGCTCGACGAGACGCTCGCGCGGAGGCCGATCATGGGAGTGAAGACGGGCGACAACGGCAGCTTCTTTCTCGAAGCGTCGTCGATCGAATGCGGCTGGCTCAACACCGCCGACGACATCGCGATCCCGACCGAGTTCGTCTGCCGCTGCGTCCGCGGGCGCGACGTGCGCCGCTGGACGACGGCCGGCTCGACCTGGATGCTGTGGCCGCCCCGCAACGGCTTCGAGACTCCGCCGCAGTGGCTGCAGGAGCTCGCGCTGAAGCGCGGCGTCGAGCCGGGCGCGTTTCGTCTCAAGTTCATCCGCCCCAAGCATGTCGGGATCAAGGTCGCGTGGAAAGATGTCTCGCGCGGCATGTCCGCCGCGGTGCTACCCGATGTCGTCAACGTGGCGGGGCATTCGTTCCCGCTCGTTCCGAATCAGACGCTCTACTCGCTGGATGCGGTCTCGTTCGACGAGGCGTATGCGATCGCCGCGCTGCTCAACTCCGACATCGCCGGTGCGCTGCTGCTCGCGCACGCGGAGCGGGCAAAGGACGATTACTACCGCTACTTCGGCCGAACCGTCGCTCGCATGCCGTTTCCGCCGATCGCAGAAGGCGAGCCGCCGTGGGAAGAGCTGGTGCGAGCTTCGCGGGCGGCGCATCGAAACGCTCGCGAGGCGGATGCCTCTTCGATCGACAAGGTGGTCGCCGATCTCTTCGAGGTGACGCGCCACGAGCTCGAGGTGCTGCGTGCGCATCTTGCGCGACGCCTCGGCGCTCGCTGAGCACCAGCTCGCGGCTGTGCGGCGGCTGCGCAGCGTCATCGAGCGCAGCGGTGGCGCGATCCTCGCGGACGAGCCGGGTCTCGGCAAGTCGTACATCGCAGCGGCGCTCGCGCTGGAGGAACAGCAGCGCGGAGGCTCGGTCGAGTTGATCGTCCCCGCGTCGCTCGTGAGGCAGTGGAGGGGAACACTCAGCGACTTCGGCGTCCGGGCGCGCGTGATGACTCACGACGCGCTCCGCGGCGACTCTTCGGTCGCACAGCCCTCGCGGCGTCTCATCGTCGTGGACGAGGCTCACGCGTTCCGGAACCCGAAGACGCAGCGTTACTCCGCGCTTGCGCGTCGTTCGCCCGGCGCGCGCGTGCTCCTGGTGACCGCAACGCCGGTCTGCAACTCGGCGCGCGATCTCGAGTCGCTCATCCGGCTCATCGCCGCCGATGACGCGATCGCCGGCGTACCGTCGATCGACCGTGCATTCGCGGTGGATGATCGGCAGATGATCGCGCGCGTCGTCGATGCGATCGTGATCCGCCGAGGGCGTGAGGTGCTGCCGGAACACCTGCGCTTCGGTGATCTGAAGCGGCATGTCATTCGATTCGTGGTGAGCGATGACGGTCTGATCGCATCGCTCCGATTTCCGCTGGTGCGAGAATCGCCTTTGCTTCGCAGCTTTCTCTGGCGAAGGCTCGAGTCGAGCGAGGCAGCACTGCTCGAGTCTGTGCGGCGGCAGCGGCGGTTCTACGAGCGTGCGCTCGAATGTCTCGCGTCGGGCCGCACCCTTGCAAAAAGCGACTACCGCCGCGCGTTCGGTCACGAAGAGGATGCGGCTGCGGTCCAGACGGTGCTCTTCTGGGAGATGTTCGTGCCGGAGGAGACGAAGGGGAGCGCCGGTGAGATCGAGGAGGAGATCGAGCGTCTTGACGCGCTTCGCGACCTTCTGCACGCCTCGCCGCGTGCGAAGGAGCAGCGGCTCATCTCGATCTGCCGCGAGCATCACGAGCCGGTTCTGATCTTCACAGGCTGGGCCGCGACAGCAGTGTCGCTCCACGACGCGATTCGGCGCGTGCGTCGCAGCGCGCTCGTTACGGGGCGTGAGCGAACGCGCGCCGATGGCGCGATCGAGGCGTTCCGCGCGGGTGCTGTCGACGTGCTCGTCTCCACCGATCTCGCAGCGGAGGGCTTGAATCTGCAACGAGCGGGACTCGTCGTGCATTACGACGTTCCGTGGAATCCTGTGAAGCTCGATCAGCGCAACGGCCGCGCACATCGGATCGGGCAGCGGCGAGCCACGGTGGGGGCGATCTACTTCGTTCCCGATGGCGATCGCTCGCGCGTGTTTCACACGGTCGCCGCGAAGAACCGGACGCGCCGTCGCCTCTCGAGCGGGGAAGGGGAAGGATCGCCTGTTCTCCACCTTCGCCCGCGGGTGACGCGCGACGCAGCGATCGTCCCGTTCATTGCTGCCGCCCAACGCGCCGGCTGGTGCGTTCCTGAGGCGATCGACCGCCGCCACAAGGCGGGGATCGAGCAGCTTCTCGCCGAGCTCGCCATCGAGTCGCTCACGGAGGCCAAACTGCGCGACCTCGAGGCGCTCCTCTCCCTCGAGCCGTGGGCCGCGTCACGCCTCATCCGCTTCACGAACCTATAATCGCCGCAATGGATCTCCTCATCGTCGACGACGAGGCTTCGTTGCGCGACTTCCTGACCATCGTCTTCGAAGAAGAAGCGTGGGCGGTGGAATCGGCGGGATCGCTCAGCGAAGCGAGAATCGCGATCGCGAAACGCGAGCCCGATCTCGTCCTCTGCGACGTCATGGTGCCTGACGGCTCCGGCCTCGATCTGCTGCGCGAGGTCAAGGGGCAGAACCCTTCCATCGCTTTCATCATGATCACCGCCCACACGTCGACGAAGGCTGCGGTCGAAGCGCTGAGGGCGGGCGCGTTCGACTACATCGCGAAGCCTTTCGACATCGAAGAGCTGAAGATCATCGTCCGAAAAGCAGTCGAGCGGAAAGAGCTCGAGGACGAGAACCTTCACCTCCGGACAGCGCTCGAGGAACGATTCACCTTCTCGAGCATCATCGGCAAAAGCTCGAAGATGCAGGAGGTCTTTTCGGTCGTGCAGCGGATCGCGAAGACGATGTCGACGGTGCTGATCTCCGGCGAGTCGGGGACTGGCAAAGAGCTGATCGCTCGCGCGATCCACTACAACTCGGGACGTCGCGGGAAGTTCGTCTCGATCAACTGCGGCGCGCTCCCCGAGACGCTGCTCGAGTCGGAGCTCTTCGGTCATGAGCGCGGTGCGTTTACCGGCGCGATCCGCGAGAAGCGAGGTCTCTTCGCCGAAGCCGATCGCGGCACGATCTTTCTCGACGAGATCGGCGACACCTCGACCGCGATGCAGATCAAGCTTCTCCGCGTGCTGCAGGAACGCCTCGTCCGCAAGGTCGGATCGAACAGCGAAGTACCGGTCGACGTGCGCGTGATCGCGGCGACGAACCGCGACCTGAACGACTCGATCGAGAAGGGAACGTTCCGCGAGGATCTCTTCTACCGGATCAACGTCATTCCGATCGAGTTTCCGTCGCTGCGGGCGCGCAAGGAAGACATCCCGCTGCTCGTCGAACATTTCATCGTCAAGTACTCGGCGAACATCGGGCTCGAGCCTCGCCGGATCTCCTCGGATGCCATGCGCGCGATCGAGAAGCATCACTGGCCGGGAAACGTGCGCGAGCTCGAGAACGTGATCGAACGGATGATTGCGCTCGAGACCTCCGATGTGCTCACGACGAAATCACTTCCCGAGAACGTGCTCCTCGGCGGGCGCATACCCGACGCCACGTTCGAGATTCCGGCGGACGGTCTATCGCTGCAGGATCATCTCGAAGCGATCGGCAAGATCTTCATGTTGAAAGCGCTCGAGCGGACCGGCGGAGTGCAGACGCAGGCGGCCGAATTGCTCAGGATGTCGTTCCGGTCGTTTCGCTACTACGCAAAAAAATACGATCTGATCCCGCGCGACACCAAACCGGAAGATCCCGTCGAGGTCGAGAGTGAGGGTTAGTTTTCTATTGCTCGCCGCAATGCTGAGCTGCGCCAGGCCGATACCGCAACAGCCGGTCACGCCGCCGTCGGTCGCTGCGAGCGGACCATCGGTCACGTTCCCTGACGGCCACCTCGTGCGCGTCGAAGTCGTCGCCGACGACGAGTCGCGCGCGCAGGGGCTCATGTTCCGCGACCGCGTGCGCGAGGGAACGGGGATGCTCTTTATTTTCCCGCAAGTTGACGAATATTCGTTCTGGATGAAGAACACCCTCATTCCTCTCGACATGATCTGGATCGACGACGCGAAACGCGTCGTGCACGTGAAGCATGACGTCCCGCCGTGCAAGGCTGATCCATGCCCGAGCTACGCGCCGGGCGTGGCCGCTCGCTACATTCTCGAAGTCGGCGCCGGTGTCGCGAAGAAACATCGCATTGAAACGGGCTCGACTCTCGTATTCGAAGGCGTTGTGAAGCCGCCCGGTTGAGGCAGCGGCTTTCTCGCCGCGAGTCTGTCAGTTTGTGTGGCGGCGGGCGCCCTCGCCCGCCGCGGTTCCCCGCCCCGCCCTGGCGAGCGGGCGAGGCGCCCGCTCCCACACAAACGCACCGCGTTGCTCAGATATATAGATCTCGTCGCGATAGTGCGTTCCCTCAAAACGTGACCGTTAACGTTAATCGTTAACCGCTCACCCTCACTCGTCACGGTGAGCGGAATGCACCCATCACCCCCTCCGTTTCGGCAAACAGTGGCAGCGTTTCGGGCTCGAGGTGAAAACCTCCATGCGGTCTACATTCTTCTTTTCCTGAACATCGCGTTTTTCTTTCTCGAACATCAGGACGCGGAAAAATACGCGCGCGTCTTTTCGTTCGACTGGAACGGCGTGATGTCGGGAGAGGCGTGGCGCCTCTTCACCTGGCAGTTCGCCCAGGCGGGGCAAGGGTGGTTCGCATTTCCGAAAGTGGTCGTGCTCTTCTTCACGCTGCTCCTGCTCTACATCATGGGTTCAGCAGTCGAGGAAGAGTGGGGGACGTTTCATTTCCTGACGCTGTTCGCTGCATCGACGCTCGTCTCCGCATTGACGGCCGGCTGGTTCGGCATCCCTCTCCTCGGCTCCTATTTCGTCAACTTCTCGCTGCTGTTCGTTTACGCGGCGACGTTTCCGGAGCAGACCTTCTACTTCTTCGGCGTCATCCCGATCAAGATCCGCTGGATCGGCTGGGCGGCCGCGCTCGTTCTCATCTCGGGCGTTCTCGCTGGTGGAGGAGCGAACGCGGCGGCGTTTGCCGGAGCGGTCGTTTCGTTGGGCTACTACGCGATGATCCGCAAGCCGCGCGTTGCGAAGACTGCTGTGCCCAAGCCGGCGATCGATTCGCCCGACGCGACTGCGATCCGCAACGCGGCGCGTTTCGTCGCGGTGAAGAAAGCCGTGGCCTCGGCAGCCGTGGCCGACATCGACCGGCTTGCTGCGCAGTTTCAGCGCGAGGTTGTGACAGGGGTGAACATCTGCCCCCCTGCCGACTACAAGCCTGAGAATTCCGACGGTTACTGCATCCGCTGCGACGGATTCGCCGAATGTTCAGCGCGGTATTTGAAGGCCCGGCGTCCGCCAACCGATGTGCCTGTCGTCATGCCTTCGGCCACCGCGACTGAGAACCCGCCGGCCTGAGCCGGGCGAGAGTTCTATCGCGGCTACTCCGATTTCGGCGGCGGCGAGTTCTCTCCACCACCGCCGCCACCGCCACCCGGGCGGCGCCTGCGGAAGCGGCGTCTGCGACGTGTGCCGCCACCCTCGCGAGAAGGCGGCTGACTCTCGCCCTCGGCGCGTGGCGGTTGCGGCGGACGCGGTTGATGCGGTGTTTGCTGCGGCTGTTGCGGGCGATTCTCGGGAAGAAGCGTCTGGCCTCGCTCCCGATCGCCGCCGCGACGTCGACGACGCCGCTTCGATCCGCTCCCCGGCAACTGCGGCGATTGCGGTGGCCGCTGCTGTTGCTCTTGCTTCTGGTCGGGCTGGGCCTGCTTCGGCGACGCATCGCGCCGCTGCTGCGGCGGTTGCGGACGGCCGCCGCGCTTGCCGCGGCCGCGCCCCGGTTGTGGCCGGTCACCGCGCTCGCGCGGAGGTCGCTGAGTCGGCGAGGGATGGCGTTCGTCCTTTACGCGCGATTTCCCGGTCCGCTGCTCGAACTCCTGCATCTTCTTCTGCATGAAACGGCGCCCCTGCGCCTCCTGACGGTTGCGAATCTCGTCATGTCCGCAGTAGGGACAGCGCTTCCAACCCTCGGGATAGGTTTTCTTGCAACTCGAGCAGGTGACACTCTTCGGAAGCGGCATTGCGAAATCGGCGCGCATTGTACACTTCGCGACGTGGAGACCAAGGCGGCCGACGAGCGCTCGGAGACGCTGCGCGCACTGATTCATCTCGCCGAGGGGAGCAGCCCGGCGGCTTGCTGGGACGACCATCGGGCGGAAGATCTCCTTCGTTCGCAGTCGACGGCCGAAGAGCTTACGAGCCTCGGCGTGAGCGCGGCGACGGTCGAGCGCATCTTCAACGAGGAAGCTGCCGGCTTGCCGGCGCGATCGCGAAGAACCGAGGAGGCCGGCACGTTCACCGTCCGCGTGGAGGCTCGTTTCGAGTCCGCACATTTCCTGCGCGAGTATCGCGGCATCTCGGAGCCGCTGCACGGTCACTCGTACAAGGTGGAAGCCGACCTGACGGGACGCGGCGGCGGTGTCGATGCTGACGCGATTGCCGTCGACTTCGTCAGCGCGAAGAAAGAGCTCGACGCGCTCGCAAAGAGACTCGACTACGCGTGCATCAACGACATCCCGCCATTCACAGAGATCAATCCGACCGCTGAGAACATCGCGGCCTGGTTCCATCGCGAGCTCTCGGCGGCGGTTGCAGGCGAGCGGGCGCTGGTTCGCGCGATCACGATCTGGGAGGGGCCGGTGAACTCGGTGACATTCACCGGCCGCGGCGAGGAATGAAGGTTCCGAATCACACCGCGTTGAAAGAATGGTCGTCGGTCATCGACGCGCTCGGATCGGGCGAGCAGGTGATCCTGGTTCGGAAGGGAGGCATCGCCGATCCGACGTTCGGAGTCGAGGCGGAGCGCTTCTATCTTTATCCGACGTACTTTCATCAGGGCGAGAGCGACGCGCGACCGGCGGTGACGATCACGCACTGGTGCGAGGTTCTGCGCACCTGGAGTGTGCGCGATCTCGAGATGCTTGGGCGGCTCGAGTCGTTCGCCGCGATTCCGCGAGAGACCCTCGAGGCGCGCTATCGGTTCCGGCCCGATCAGGCGCTGAACGTGATCGCCGTCAGGACCTTCGCACTCCCGCACCCCGCAACCGTGACCTTCCGCGACGAATACGCGGGTTGCCGGAGCTGGCTCAGCGTCGATGAAGAGATCGAGATCGATGGTTCGAGGCAGGTGCTCGATGAACGGCAGTTGCTCGCAAAGGTCGATGCGGTCGATGTGGTGCTCGCCGCGGCGGTCTGACTCGAGGGAAGCGTGGAACTGATTGCCGTCGGTGTGATGATCGTCATCGGCGGCGCGCTCGCGGTATTCATCGCTGCCGCTGTGGCGATTGCACGGAAGGAAAGCGGAAGCGATGAGGCGAGCGCCACGGCCGATCGCGATGCAGTCGCGGCTTCGCTCCTCTACCAGGTGCTCACAGCCGGCGGCGCGAGCGAGGATGAAGTGCTCCGGCGGCTACGGCGGGACGCCGGACTCGGCGCACGCATCACGCCATCGATCGAGATCACGAGCTGGGGCGAGTCGTACGCGCGGCGCGCAACACCCCGGCAGCGCGAGTCGCTGCTCGAGACCGCCGTTCGGCTCGCGGCGGCACCCGGCCAGGCCATCCCGCTTCGCCAGTATTGCGCGCTCCTCGATCTGAGCTTCGCGCTTGGATTTCAGACCGATGCGCTCGCGCGGCTTCGCGAAGTGTACGGATTCGATTACGTCGATCACGCGAAGAACGCGCGGCCGCGCCAGGCCGATCGCGGTGGTGGCGCGGCTCCCTTGTTCGTAAAGGAGGGAGCTGACCCGCGGGAATGGCTCATTGTTCTGGAGATCGAGGGAACTCCGACACGACAGACAATCATCTCGGCGTACCGGCGACTCGTCGCCCGTCATCATCCCGACCGGTTCTTCGACCAGCCGGGGGAGGCGCAGGAGAGCGCGGCCTCGCGTTTCATCGAGATTACCCGCGCTTACGAGCAGCTGCTCTCCATTTACAGGGATTGACGAGAGCCGCGCGGCGTGTATAATTCGCGGTCGGGAATAACCGGTTGTTCACCATGTGTTCACAGCCGGTTTGCCAGCAGTTCCCTCCTGAAACCGTATAACTCATTGATTTAAACCGATTTTGAGGACGGCCGTGTCCGAAGCTGGTGACGCGGGCGTCGTGAAGCCGTCCCTCGGGCTCGAGTTTGGAAGCAGCCCGTAACCCACAGCCCTTGCAGCACTTGGAAGAATATTTGTCCCACGCAGTAACCAATTTATTTGCCCGCGCATCTAAGAATGCATGCGGCACGAAGGTTGAAGTTTGAGTCGTCGCACGGCACTGGAGAGAGCATGAAGACCGCGGTAGCAAACGAGCACGAGCAGGGTTGGGACTTCGAGAGGGCAGCGATGCCCTACGTCGATTCCCTCTACAACACTGCCTATCGCATGACGAGGAACTCCGAAGATGCGGAGGACCTCGTTCAGGAAACCTATCTGAAGGCGTACAAGTACTACGACAAGTTCGAAGAGGGTACGAACTTCAAGGCGTGGCTCTTCAAGATCATGAAGAACACGTTCATCAACAACTACCGGAAGAAGAAGCTCACGCCGCACAAGATCGACTTCTCGGAGATCGAAGAGTCGTACGAGCGTGTGATTCAGAAGAACGCACCGGATCTCATCAAGGATCCGGAAACCGAGATCTTCCAGGACATGATGGACGAGGACGTCAAACGCGCCCTCGACTCGCTGCCGCATGACTACAAGATGGTCGTGCTGCTCGCGGACATCGAAGGCTTCTCGTACAAGGAGATCGCTGAGATTCTCGACTGCCCGGTCGGCACCGTGATGTCGCGTCTCTATCGCGGCCGCAAGATGCTCGAGCGGACGCTGCTCGAATACGCTCGCAAGTACGGCTACATCCGCGGCGAAGCTGAGCCCGCCAAGATGCGCTCGCGCAAAGACGAGGCGAAGCCGCGCAAGAAGAAGGATGGCGCCGGCGACGAGCCCGAAGCCCAGGAGCCGGAGGAAAACGAAGAGGCAGTTCTCTTTACAGGCACCGAGGACGAGGAGTTCGAGTTCGAAGTCGAGGAAACGGAAGAAGAGCAGTTCGAAGTCGAGTAAGCCGCAACCACGTGAATTCATCCATGGGGGACGGGCGAGAGCTCGTCCCTCACTTTTTCTGGTGGAATCTTGGCGGGTGAGTCGCAGTTGGAAGCGCTCGAATGTCGTCAGCTTACCGAGCAGGAAGGCAAACGAGATGATCTGCCGCGAGGTAAAGCGCGTCGTCTATTTTTTCCTTGATGGCTCCCTTGGGCCGAACAAGAAGCAGGACTTCGACAAGCACCTCAAGCTCTGCCCCGACTGCGATGCCCGCACGAAGCTGCACGAGCGACTTCGCGCATTCCTCAAACGCCGTGTGACGAACCTCTCGTCCGCTGCCCCCGATCATCTGAAAACGCGTCTCACGCGATCGATCCGGGCGTTCCGCAACGAGTGGTCCGCGCGCTGATCGCGCGGTGCACTACAATCCGCGCGCTTGGCCACCGGTGACTCCGATACGCTGATCCTCGTCTCGTCGAATCCGAACAAGGGAATTGAAGCGGAACGGATCCTTGGTGTCCCCCTTCTGCGTGTCGCGCTGGCACTGCCGGAGATCCAGGCCGCTACAGTCGAGGACATCACCCGCCACAAACTCGATGTTGCGCGCACCAAAGGCTACAAGCGCCTCGTCGTCGAAGACGTCTCTCTCGGCTTCGATGAGCTCGGGAACTTCCCCGGACCGTATGTGCGATGGCTGCTCGAAGCGGCCGGCGGCAAGGGCCTCGCGGCGATCGCGTATGCGCTGAACAACCGGTCGGCGCGCGCGCAGTGTTGCGTGGCGTATTGGAACGGCCGCGAAGGAAAGCTCTTTCATGGCGAGTCCCTGGGCGAGATCCTCGTCGAGCCGCGAGGTGAGCGTCACTTCGGATGGGATGCATGGTTCCAGCCCCGCGGATCGCAGAAAACATTCGCCGAGATGACCGAGGCGGAGAAGGATGCGGTCTCACATCGCGGCGATGCGTACCGGAAGCTCGCCGCACATCTCCGCCAGGAGTCTGACCACGCTGCGGGACAGAAGTGACACAAAACCGGACAGCGCCAGCTTCCGCTCCCCCTCCCACCACTCCTGCAACCCAGTCGTAAAGTACACGTAAATATCAACGTACGAGCCGCCGTGGCCGCTGTAAGTGCACTGGCTCGCTGCTTGAAGTAAGGATGCGCAAGGCCGGCGAGGCCGGCCCGAGGTGGAAAGGACAGCCCATGTGGGTATTCGACGGAGAAGAGTGGACAGATGAAGGCGCGACGAGCGGGAAAGCAAAGCCGGAAGTGACGGCGATTCCCTTCGACAAGTTCCTCCCTGAGCTTCAGGTTATCGAGATCGTCCAGATTCCGAAGCAGGACCCGATGCCGCCGTTTCCGATGCCGTAGGTCAAGTTAACTTCATCGATTCGCAGGGCCGCGCGAGATTCTCGCGCGGCCCTTTTTTGTTGGTGACGCGTCACGTCAATTTCTGCGACATCTTTCACTCGTAACGCGTCACCCGTCACTCGTAACGCATCACCCGTCCCCCCTCACACCGTGTACTTCAACAGAAACTCGGTCACGATCGGCTCGATCGCATCGCTGGCGACGAGGAAGATTCTGTCGGCGTGGTAGTTGCCGCTCACGTCGAGAATGTGCAGCTCCTTCGGTTCGTTTGCGGCCTCATGCAGTGCGAGCGAGTGCGTGTGATTGATCAGCCAGTCATCTTTGACGTGAATGAACGAGATCGGGGCGTGCACTTTCGCGACATCGTCGATGGCGCGGATCTTCGCGCCGCGGCGGACTCCGAGCCAGTCGAAACGGGGCCTGTTGAACGCCTGCCGGAAGGCGAGATGCCGGTGAATCGTGAATGGATTGATGCGCGGGACGATCATTGCGAAATCGGCTACAGGCGAGATGAGCAGCAGCGACGCGATCGGCAGAGAGTGGCGCGCGGCAGTCGAGATCGCGATCGCGCCGCCGTACGAGAAGCCGATCAACGTGATCGATTCGATCGGCAGACGCTGCAGCAACTCGTTCGCGACGGCTGCGACATCGTAGTGCTCGTGAAGATTGAATCCGTAGAGACCCTCGGAGTCGCCGTGACCGCGAACGTCGACGATCGCGCTCCGATATCCAAGCTTCCGCAGAAAGCCGGCGAGCTGCACCATCGAAGGGTGACGCCGGTCGCGCCAGAATCCCGGAATCACGAGGATCAACGAGCGCGACGGGTGGTCGTAAACGTCGTAGTGGATCACCGTTCCGTCGAACGATGGGACTGTGCCGCTGACTCGGTGGAGGGGAGCTGTTTCGGCAGGCGGGCTGCTTGACATCACGAGGCGGTCCTACTATATACCGCAGCCGCCGGGTCACTCCCGGTCGCCCATCGCTATCTACCCGATTTCATTCGCGCGCGAGCGCGGATCATCACCAAAAATCTAAGGAGAGTTTCGACATGAAGAAGTCCCTCGTTCTGACCCTGGTTGCCCTTCTCTGCGTCACGCTTCTTGCCGTCGGATGCAAGAAGGAAGAGAACATCAACGTCGATACCGCCGCGACCGACACGGCCATGAGCACCGACACGGCGATGTCCTCGACCGACACCTCGGCGATGGGCTCGGGCACGATGACCGACTCGTCGGGCACGCTGACCACCGAGACGACGGCGACGACGACCTCGGGTACGACCTCGACGACCACGATGGGCACCACCAGCACCACTCACACCTGATCCGCAGCCTGAAAACGCCCCGCCCAGTGCGGGGTGTTTTCGTTTTCTGAGTGGCACCCCTGTTGCTAATTCTCACGCGGGCCGGGTCCAGACCTCACGGATCCGTTTCGCCCTTTCCCTGGTTTCGAAAATATCGGCCCGCCTGGCCGCAGAAATGCCGAAGGAGGTGAAGCCGGCACCCAGACGTGAATCTGATCAAACCGACTTCACGCCGTAGTAACTGAACTTCAAAAAAGGAAAACGACAAATGAAGAAACTCACAGTGATTCTCATGGTTGCAGCACTCACGGTTTTCGGCTTCGCATGCAAGACCGAAGAGCACACGACGGTAACTGAGACGGCAGTGACGGACACCTCGGCGACGATGTCGACCGACACCGGCATGATGACCGACACGGCGATGGGCACGATGACCGACTCGTCGGGCACGCTGACCACCGAGACGACGGCGACGACGACCTCGGGTACGACCTCGACGACCACGATGGGCACCACCGGCACCACCACCACCTAGTCTTTCGAGCAGTTCAACGAAAACGCCCCGCTTCGGCGGGGCGTTTTCATTTGTGGGGCGGGAGGGTTCCGCTCTTCTTCGCCTGCATGTCGGCGCGCAGCTTCTCGTAGATCTGCAGGATCGCCACTTCGGCCGAGCGCCGGTCGCCGCTGTTGTCGATGACGTAGTCGGCCTGTGCGACTCGTTTCTCGCGCTGCATCTGATACTTCATCCGCCGCGAAGCCTCCGCGCGCGTCATTCCCCTCGCCTCAGCCCGCGCGAGCTGCGTCTCCTGATCGAGATCGACGACGATGATCCGGTCGTAGCCCTCGCGACCGCCGGCCTCGAGCAAGAGCGAGGCCTCGACGACGAAAATACGGTCGCGGTCGGGAAAGCGCTCGCTCTCCGCGGCGATGATCCGCTCCTCTTCCTGCAGAACGAGCGGATGGATGAGCTGATTCAACTTCTGCGCGGCGTTGGTCGACTCGAATGCGATGTCTGCGAGCTTCTTCCGATCGATGCCACCCGACGCGTCGAGGATCTCTCGCCCGTACGCAGCTACGAGGGCCTGATGCCCGGCGCCGCCGGGACGGTAGAGGC
>JAENWF010000050.1 GCA_016650215.1 Thermoanaerobaculia bacterium | reverse complement strand
TCTATGACCTCCTGACCGACTTCATGGAGATTCAATCGATTCCGCCCGGCCCGATCTTTCTTCAGGACTTCGGAATCGATGACTCGACCTTCATCCATGATTCGCACGAAGTCCACAAGCTGCGCGAGATTCAGGCGATCCTCGACTACTACCCGGCGCTCCCCTTCGTTCTCATCGGCGACAGCGGTCAGCATGACCCGGAGGTTTACCTTCGGGCGATTCAGGCCAATCCCGGCAGGATCCGCCTCGCGATCATTCGCGACGTGACGCACGACGTCCGCGACAAAGGCGTCGCGCGGATCGCCGGAGAGGCAGAGGCTGCCGGCGTCGAGATGGTGTACGTCGCTCATTCTTCGGAGGCGCTCGAACCGGCGCGAAGGCTTGGGTTGGTCGGCAAAGAGGAGGCGAAATGAAGATCGCCATGGTCGGCGTGGGAGGTGTCGGAGGCTACTTCGGCGCGAAGCTGGCGCAGTCCGGCGCTGACGTCACGTTCGTCGCACGCGGCGCGACTGCGGGTGCGCTGAGATCGAATGGCATCCGCGTCGAGAGCATCGCGGGCAATTTTTCAGTGCCGCACATTCGCGTGCGCGATGAGCGATCGCCCGGCGAAGAGTTCGACGCGGTGCTCATTGCGGTCAAGGCGTGGCAGCTTCCCGACGCAATCGCTTCGATCCGGCTTCTTCTCGGCCGCGACACGCTCGTCGTTCCGCTGCTCAACGGAGTCGAAGCACCCGAACTGCTGTCGCGCGAGTTGGGTCAGGAGCACGTCGCGGGCGGATTGTCGGCGATCGTCGCCTGGGCCGCTGCGCCGGGAGTGATCCGCCACGCCGGCGCCGATCCTACGATCATGTTCGGAGAACTAGACAACCGCCGCTCCGATCGCTGCGAGAGTCTGCTCGGCATCCTTCGATCAGCCGGAATCACGGCTGAGCTTCCGCCCGACATTCAGCGATCGATGTGGACGAAGTTTGCATTCATTACACCGATGAGCGGTATCGGAGGCGTTACGCGCGTGCCGGTAGGAATCTGGCGCACGACGCCGGAAACGCGCGCCATGGCCATTGCCGCAGTCAAGGAAGTCGCCGCCGTCGCAGCAGCGCGCGGGATCGCACTCGACGCCGACCTGATTCCGCTCACGATGTCGCGCTACGACGGTCTGCCACCCGACGCCACGGCTTCGCTGCAGCGTGACGTCATGAGCGGCCGTCCATCTGAGCTCGAGGCCCAACTCGGCGCGGTCGTCCGCCTCGGTGCAGAAAGCGGCGTTGTGACCCAGCTCCACGCATTCATGTATCACGCGCTACTTCCGGGCGAGCGACTCGTGCGAAAGAATGGGTGACATATGCATGCCCCTTCGCTCGACGAACTGATTCCCGTACTCCAGGTTGCCATCGGCCCGGTCATTCTGATCTCCGGCATCGGATTGCTGCTTCTCAGCATGACCAACCGCTACGGCCGGACCATCGACCGCGCGCGCCAGTTGTCGCGACTGCGGGAAACCGCTGACGTCGGATCGCGCGCGCGGATCGCCGCGCAGATAGCGATCATCACCCGGCGCGCCCATCTGATCCGCCGATCGATCTTTCTCGCCGCGACCAGCGTTCTGTTCGCCGCGATTCTGATCATCGTGCTGTTCGTCTCCGCGCTGCTGCGCGTCGACGTCGCGTGGGCGATTGCCCTGATGTTTATCGCCTGCATGGCCAGCTTCATCGGCGCGCTCGTCACGTTCATCCAGGACGTGAATCAGTCGCTGGTGGCGCTCATGCTGGAACTGGGAGAGTGACGAACCCTCGTGTTCTCCCGACAGGATGACAGTCTGATGCCGCCTCCTACCCTTGTGACCTCTCCCTCCCTCGCGTACCATCACGCCGCATGACGAAGGGACGGAAGAGCGTCGCCGAGCGTCCCGCCTCCGAGCATCCTTCCCTCATCGAGGCGAAGCGCGTTCTCGAGGTCGAGGCCGCGGCAATTCTCGGGCTCATCGATCACCTCGACACGAAGTTCATCGATGTCGTGGAGCTGATCAACGCGTCGAACGGACGCGTCGTGACCATGGGTCTCGGCAAGTCGGGAATCATCTGCAAGAAGATCAGCGCGACGCTCGCCTCGACCGGCACGCCGTCGTTCTTTCTTCACCCGGCCGAAGCGATCCACGGCGATCTCGGGATGATCGTGAGCGGCGACGTCGTCCTCGCGGTCTCGAATTCAGGCGAAACTGAAGAGCTCGTGCGCCTGCTGCCGAGCATCAAGCGCATTGGTGCTGAGATCGTCGCGATCACCGGAAATCCCGCATCGAATCTCGCAAAGGGATCGGATTATCACCTCTCGGCGGCGATCTCGAAAGAGGCCTGCCCCCTCGGCCTGGCGCCGACTGCCTCGACAACGGCAACCCTCGCCCTCGGAGATGCGCTCGCCATGGCGCTCCTCGTTCGAAAGGGCTTCAAGGAGCAGGACTTCGCGTTCCTGCATCCGGGTGGAAAGCTCGGAAAACGTTTCCTCCGCGTCCTCGATCTGATGCACGGCGGCGAACAGACTCCCATCGTCCGACTGACGACGCCGATGAACGATGTGATCTACGAGATGTCGAAGAAAGGCTTCGGCATCACCGCGGTAACTGACGGGAGTGGTGTGCTGCAGGGAGTCATCAGCGACGGCGATCTCCGAAGACTGCTGCAGAAGGACGAGCAGATTCTTCGCAAGACCGCGGCGGACTGCATGAGATCGAAACCGCGGACGATCGCGGCGAACGAGCTTGCGTCCGCCGCGCTGCAGCAGATGGAGGAGCGGAAGATTACCTCGCTCTTCATCGCGGACGACGGCGGACTGCTGCAAGGTATCATTCACCTTCACGACCTCTGGGGACTCGAGCTTTTCTGATGGAGATTGTCAGCAACGTCGTACTGCGGTTCAGGGACGGAAGGACCGAGCGGGTCTCGCTCGATCCAATCGATCCCTCGCGCCAGATGTTCACGATCCTCCGCGACGGCGCGAGGACGGAAGTGCCTTACACCGACCTGAAGGCTGTATTTTTTCCGCGGGTTGCTGAGACGCCGATCGAGGAGGCATCCGGGAGCACACTGTCTGTGGAGTTCGCCGATGGCGAGGTCATCCGTGGCATCGCCCACTACAACCCTGAGCGCAACGGCTTCTTCCTCTATCCGCTCGACCGGAGCAAAAACGACAGGATCTATGTTGTGAACTCCGCGATTGCTTCGATCGAAGTCGAGCGCTACTAACTCATGCGAATTCTCCAGGCGGTTGTCGCTTCATTGCTATTCGTCTCTTCGGGCGCGGCTCAACCGGTCGCAATCGATCGCGCCACCGCGGCGCTGAAGAACGTCGAAGCGAACTTCACGCACAAGTTCACTCCGAAGGGATTCAAGAACGCGCAGATCGAGAGCGGCACGGTGATCTTCGGAGCGCTGCCCGCCATGCGCTGGAGCTATCAGAAGCCGGAGCCGAAGCTCTTCGTCTTCGACGGAACGCGATCGTGGTTCTACGTGCCGGACGACCGTCAGGTGACGGTCGCCGACATCGATGACCGGCGGCGCGCCGACCTCCCCTTCCTCTTTCTGGGGGACCCGGTCGCTCGCGATCGGCATTTCGTCGTCAAGGAGCAGAAGCGTGGGAGCGGTGTCGTCACCACGCTGCAACCGCGCAGCAGGAGTGCGGCGGTTCGTGGCGTGAGCATCGTGACCACTGCTACGAATCTCATCGAATCGGTGGAGTACAGCGACCGCGACGGAAACCGGACGATCTTCACTTTCTCGGGCTATCATCCCGCCCGGATCAGCGCGGAGACCTTCCGCTTCGCCACGCCGGCGGGCGTGCAGGTCATCCGAGCCGACTAGGAGACGTTTCAGATGGCCCAGGAGTTCTCGTTCGACATCGTCTCGAAGACGGAGATGCAGGAAGTCGCCAACGCCATCCAGCAGGCACAGAAAGAGCTGGCGCAACGCTTCGATTTCAAGGGAAGCAAGAGCGAGATCACGCTGACGGGCGAAGAGCTGACGCTCGTCTCGGACGATGAGACCAAGCTCCTCAGCCTCAAGGACATCGTCGAGGGGAAGCTCGTCAAGCGGAAGGTCTCGCTCAAGGCGGTCGAGTACGCGAAACTCGAGCAGGCTTCGATGGGAACCGTGCGGCAGAAAGCGAAGATCGTCCAGGGTATCGAGATCGAGAAAGCGAAAGCGATCGTCAAATCGATCAAGGACGCGAAGGTGAAGGTTCAGGCCTCGATTCAGGGCGATCAGGTCCGCGTCACCGGCCGCAGCAAAGATGACCTGCAGAAGGCGATGGCCCTCGTGAGGGAGCAGGACTTCGGCGTCCCGCTTCAGTTCACGAACTACCGCGGTTGAGGCCCCTGACCCGATCGTTTATTCTTCCCCTCACGTGACCGTCCCGAACACACTCCCCGAGCAGTCAGCGCGCGCCGAACGGCTCATCGAGCCGATCGCGGAAAAGCTGCAGCTCGTCGAGGAGGAGCTGAGGCGGAACTTCGAGTCGCCGATCAAGACGCTCTCCGATGTCGGGGACCACATCCTCGGCGGCGGCGGCAAGCGGCTTCGTCCCGCCCTGCTGCTGCTCGTTTCTCAGATGCTCCGGTACGAAGGGTATCGAGACGTCGTGTATGGCGCGGTCGTCGAGTTCATTCACACCGCGACACTCGTTCACGACGACATCATCGACGAGGCGGCCATCCGCCGTGGCAGGACGTCGATCAACTACCGCTGGGGCAACCACCTCACCGTGCTCGTCGGCGACTACCTCTACGCGCACGCGATGAACGTCGCGCTAGCGCAGGGAAATCTCGACGTCCTCCGCCTCCTCTCGAACGCGACGATCCGGATGACCGAAGGGGAGATTCTCGCGCTCGAGCAGAATGGGCGGTCCGACATTACCGTCGATGAGTACTTCGACATCGTCGGCCGCAAGACCGCGGCACTCTTCGCCGCCTGCTGCCGGATCCCCGCCTGTCTGGTCGAAGCGCCCGAGAGCGCCGGGGCCGCGCTCTTCAACTACGGCTATAACCTGGGCGTCTGCTTCCATGTCATCGACGACGTGCTCGATTTCACCTCCAGCACCGAAGTCCTCGG
>JAENWF010000049.1 GCA_016650215.1 Thermoanaerobaculia bacterium | reverse complement strand
GAGAAGGTCGCCGAACGGTTCGCGCGCGATTTTCCGAGTACAGCGATGGAAGTGCTCGACCGCGATTCAACGCGGAAGAAAGGGGAGCTCGTCCGCATCCTCGACCGCTTTCGAAACGGGACGACGCAGGCGCTGATCGGAACGCAGATGCTGAGCAAGGGCCATCACTTCCCGAACGTGACGCTGACCGGGGTTCTCAACGCCGACTCGATCCTTGGCTATCCCGATTTCCGTTCGGCGGAGAAAACGTTCTACCTGCTGACCCAGGTCGCAGGACGCGCGGGCCGTGGCGAGGTGCGGGGGAGGGTGATGATCCAGACCGCGTTCCCGTCGCACTATGCGATCCAGCATGCGCTGCGGCATGACTACGAGGCGTTCTTTGAGTCGGAGATCGAGTTTCGCCGGACGTTTCACTATCCTCCGCTGACCTCGATGATCGCGCTGCTCTTCCGCGGCGAGCACGTCACGCTGGTCGAGAGGGCCGCGGTCGATTGCGGACGCCTGCTCGAGGACGCGGTGAAGCTGCTCGCCGGGACGCGCATGCAGGGCCCTGCGCCGGCTCCACTCGCGAGGATCAAGGGCGTGTGGCGCTATCAGATTCTGCTGCGATCACCGCAGCGCACGCCGCTGCGCAGAGCTGTCGAAGCGGTGGTTGTAGGGAAAAAGTGGAAGGGCGTCGAAGTCGCGGTCGACGTCGACCCGATCAACATCCTCTAAGAGCAGCACTACGCGATCGGTTTGAGCATCCTGTCGTCGACCGGGTTCGAAAGGACGACGAGGCCTTCGAGCAGGCGCTCGTCGAGGCGAGGGTCGATCTCGCGGGCGATCGGAATCAGGCGGTCGAGGGCGCTGAGCACGTTGAGCAGTGCGCCGTAGAGCGGCTCCGACTTCGATCGCTCCCCCGTGTGAAACGGGAATCGCCGGGCGATCAGGGTCGCGTCGTTCATGCCGAGGTTCGTCACGGCGTGGTTGAGCGCCCACGTGATCCGGTTGCTGAGCTCGGACGGCGGCTGTGTGGCGGCGCGGGCGTGCTTCGCGGCGTCAGCGAGCCGGTCGAGCGCGCGGCAGACCACCCGCAGCGGCTCGTCGAGCTTCCCATGCCGCGGATCGTGCACGTCGAGCGCGGTGTAGACGGCGAGCACCTTCTCCAGACGCTTGCGCACGTCGACATCGACCTTGTAAATCATCCAGACGAGCTGCGGCACGTGCCGCATCCAGCCGTTCGTCGCCCACGTTTCGAGAGAAGTTGCTTTTGTTTCGACTATGTCAGTTGCCAGCATGCTGTTCATTTGTTAGCGTTCAGCCCCGATGAACGGAGACCAGACGCAGTTCGAGGAACCGATCCTGAAACTCAGGCGGCAGATCGAGGAGCTCTCCGCGACTGATACCGAGCCTGGGAGACAGGCCGAGATCGCCGAGCTCCAGAAGCAGCTTATCAAAGTATCCGACGATATCTATTCGAAGCTCACGCCCTGGCAGAAGACGCTGGTCGCCCGCAACGCGCAGCGGCCCTACACGCTCGACTTCATTGCGTTCCTCTTCGACGACTTCACGGAGATTCACGGCGACCGTAAGTTCGGCGACGACCCCGCGGTCGTAACGGGATTTGCCAGGTTCCGCGGCACCCCATGCGCCATCGTCGGGCATCAGAAGGGGCGGAATACGAAGGAGAAGATCTTCCGGAACTTCGGACAGCCGCGTCCCGAGGGGTTTCGCAAAGCGCTGCGTGCGATGAAGCTCGCGGAAAAGTTCAAGCTGCCGATCTTCTCGTTCGTCGATACGCAAGGGGCCTATCCCGGTGTCGGCGCGGAGGAGCGTGGACAAGCCGAAGCCATCGCAATGAACCTCCGCGAGATGGCGTCGCTGACGGTGCCGATCATCGTCACGGTCATCGGCGAAGGCGGCAGCGGCGGCGCGCTCGGGATCGCCGTCGGCGATCGCATTCTGATGCTGGAGCACTCGGTCTATTCGGTCATCTCGCCGGAAGGGTGCGCGGCGATTCTCTGGAAGAACTCAGCGGCCGCACCTGAGGCCGCGGCGGCGATGAAAATTACGGCGCCCGATCTCAAGCGCCTCGGCATCATCGACGAGATCGTCCCCGAGCCGAGTGGCGGCGCGCATGCCGATCCCGCGCGCGCGGCGGAGATCCTCGGGCCAGTACTCGAGAAGAATCTGAAAGAGCTGTTGAAGATCAAACCGGCTCTACTCCCTGAAGAACGGTACAAGAAGTTCCGCAAGATGGGCGTGTTCGAAAAGGGGTAATCCGAGTCCTGAGTGCTGAGTCCTGAGTGCTGAGTAGTACTCAGGTCGGGCGGGTCTCAGCACTCAGGACTCAGCACTCAGGACTCTTTGGCGTACGCTTGTTCGAGTGATTTACGAGTCCTGGACCCTTGCAGCACCGCCGCAAACTGATGGTGCGATTCCGATCGACAATCCCACGCTTCGCTCGATTTTCCTCCGGCGCGGCATCAACGATGCGGAGTCGTTCCGGCGATTCGTCAATCCATCGGTCGAAGACCTTCACGATGCAGCGGGGATTCACGGCATCGACGCTGCGTGCGAGCGCATCCTTCGCGCGGTGCGGGACCGTGAGGCGATCGTCATCTACGGCGACTACGACGTCGACGGTGTGACCTCAATCGTTCTCCTGCAGACCGTGCTCAAGACGATTGGCGCGGACGCAGGATTCGTCATTCCGCACAGACTCGTGGACGGCTACGGCCTCAAGACCGAAGTCCTCGAGCGCGTGCTCGCGGAAAAGAACGTGAAACTCGTGATCACCGTCGACTGCGGGATCACGAGCGTTGACCCTGTCCGCCGTGCGATCGAGCGCGGAATCGATGTCATCGTCACCGACCACCATCTCCCGCCCGAAGCGCTCCCGTCCGCCGTCGCGGTGCTCAACCCGAAACAGGAGGGCTGCAACTACCCGTTCAAGGAGCTGGCGGGCGTGGGAGTCGCGTTCAAACTCTGCTGCGAGTTGATCCGCCGGAGCGGGAAGAAGATCTCGATCGACTCATTGTTGAAGATCGCGGCGATCGGCACCGTTGCCGACGTGGCCCCGCTCATCGGCGAGAACCGGACGATCACGCGACTCGGACTCGACGGCCTCGCCGATGTCCGTAACCCTGGGCTTCGCGCTCTTCTCCGCCGCCTCGGCCTCCTGGGGCGCCCTTTGCGCGCATCCGATGTGGGCTTCAAGATCGGACCGCGCATTAACGCCGCGGGACGCCTCGCGTCAGCGGATACCGCCATCGAGCTCTTCGCCGCTGCGAGCGAGGAGGAGGCGTGGCCCATCTGCGCCGAGCTCGACCGCATCAACACCGAGCGCCAGCAGATCGAGGCGGTCGTTCGCGGTGACGCGTCGAAGCAGGTCGGCGGGGATGAGAAGGTGCTGATTCTTGCCGGCAAGGACTGGCATCGAGGCGTTGTCGGTCTGACCGCGGGACGCATCGCGCAACAGTGGCACCGGCCGACGCTCGCAATCTCCATCGATGGCGACCGCTGCGTCGGCTCCGGCCGCAGCATTCCGAGCGTCAATCTCCACGAGCAGCTCGAGGGGGTCGCTGACCTCTTCACGCACTTTGGCGGGCACGAGTTTGCGTGTGGATTCTCGTTGCCGACAGCGAATCTCGATGCGTTGCGCAAGCGCCTGACGGCGCAGTTCGACGATCTCGACGACGAGCTCTTCCGGCGCCGCGCGGAGATCGACGGGTGGGTGACCCTCGCCGAGGTTGACCGCGAGTTCGTCACGACGCACGAGATGATGCAGCCGTTCGGTGCTGGCAATCAGCAACCGATGCTCGGGCTTCGCGACGTACGAGTCAGCGGACGGCGGGACTTCGCGACCGACTGCTGCGAGCTGACCCTTGAAGATGCAACCGGGCGAGGTTCTGCGGTTCTCTGGCCCTCGGTCAAGGAGCTGGCAGGAGCCATCAACGGTGCGCCGATCGACCTTCTCGTGCGGCTCGAGCCCGACGCGTGGTCGGCCAGCGGGGGGCGGATGTCGATCTGCGACGCGCGCGCTGCGGAATAGGGCTCACTCCGCACGCAGTTGCGCTGTGCGATGCAGAAAGCAGTGAGGGTGTTGCGGGTCGCGCTGCCGCTTGCGTTCGTCGCGTTCATCGCGGTGATCGCGGTGAGCTGGACGCGCTCCGGCGTCACGCGTGACAAGACCGCGACGCTGCCGGTCACGTCAACGCAGAGGCCGCAAGACAAGCCGATCATTGCCGCGACGGGTTTCGAAGACACGCAAACGATCGGTGGTCGCACGGTGTCGCACATCAAAGCCAAGCGCGTCATTGCGTTCAAATCGGGATGGAGCACGCTCGAGGGGGTCGCGCTGACCCTCTACCGCGCGAACGGTCTCACGTACCAGGTCACCTGTCCGCAGGCGCAGTTCAACAGCGAGACGAAAGAGGCGGACGCGAAGGGAGGCGTGCGGGTTGTGTCGAGCGACGGCGTCGAGATCTCCACCGCGGAGATCCGCTACGACGGCACGCGGCTCACCAACGACATCCCGGTGACGTTCCGGATTGACCGCTGGCAGGGGAAGGGGGGGGCGCTCGACCTCGATGTCGAAGGCGAGACCATCAGGCTCCTCAAGACTGTCGACGCGACGATGACGCCGCCGACGAAGGGTGATCCGGGGATGACGCTGCGCGCGGAGGAGTCGGTATTCCGGCGCCGCGAAAATGACGTGACGTTCACCTCGAACGTCGTGATGACGCGCGGCCCCGACAAACTCTCCGGCGACCGGATGGTCGGCAAGTTCACGCAGGACCGCAAGACGCTGACCGCAATGGAAGGCAACGGGAACATCGTGATCGCGATGTCGGGTGCCGCCGCCCCCGGGGAAGACCTCGGTGGGACGAAAACGATCACGTGCGACCGCTTCTTCAGCGAGCCGAGTGCCGACGGCCAGCTCGGCGCGATCATCGCGCTGGGCGAGCCGACGCTCGCACGTGCGCTGCTTGCCGGACCGCCGCGCCGCGACATCGTCGCGCGCAGCTTCCGCATCGCGCTCGCCAATCGGGCAGTCAGCGAGTTGAAGGCCGAGTGGGAAGTCGTGATGAAGGAGACCGCGGATGTGGTGCGCGAGATCGGAGCCGATCATGTGACGGTCTCGTTCGAGCCGCAACAGCATCGCGCGACCTCGGCTCTCCTCGAAGGAAACTTCCGCTACCGCGATCCAAAGACCACAGCATCGGCGGTCCGCGCCAACTACGACATCGCGGCCGACCGCATTCTGCTCACCGCGCAGCCAGGCTTCGATCCGACCATCGTCTCCGAAGGCCAGACGCTGAAGGCGAAGTTGATCGAGCTCTCGCCCAAGGCAGGGATTGCGAAGGCAACCGGCGAGGTCATCGCTCAGCTCGTGTCGACGAAGCAGGGGGGACCATCGGCCGACACCACGAACATCTTTCCGGCAGGGAGCCCTGTGTTCGTGAACTCCGACCAGCTCATCATGCGGCAGAGCAACAAGACCGCGGTCTTTAGCGGCAACGTGCGCGCGTGGCAGGTGACGAACACGCTGCTCGCGCAGGAACTGCAGGTGCAGGGGGCGGGGCAGGTGATGACTGCGCGCGGGGAAGTGCGGACGGTGCTCTACAACGCCGGCTCCGAGGCGCGAAAGACGCCGGTGACCTCGCGCAGCGACCAGCTCATCGCGCGGCGCGCCGACCGCCGGATCGAGCTGGTCGGTAGCGCACGCGTTGAGGACGAGAGCCGCATCATGACCGCCGAGCATGTGTCTATGTACTTCGACGCGAACCGCAAGATCGACAGGATCGAGGCGGAGAACAAAGTCGCGCTGCTCGAGAAGACCACGAATCGCCGCGCGAATGGAGACAAGGCAACCTACTTCGTCCAGAAGAAGATGGCTTACCTGACCGGATCGCCCGCCACCGCAGTCGAACCGAGCGGCACCCTCAGCGGCCAGCAGATCGTTTTCGATCTGAACCGCAACCGTCTGCAGGTCCTCTCGCCAAGCGGAACGACGCAGGGAACGTACAAGCAGTGACGCGTGACGAGCCACGCGTGTGTCGCCACGAGTCACTCTCACCCGTTCGTTGTACGATTCGCCCCGCCAGATGCCCGACCATGTCTCCACAGTTCTCCCCTTTGTCGCTGACCGCGGCAACCAGCTGCGGCTTTCGGCGTCGCACCTGCTGAAGGTGTACAAAGGACGGAAGGTCGTGCGCGATGTGTCTGTCGATATCCAGCAGGGGGAGATCGTCGGTCTTCTCGGTCCCAACGGTGCGGGAAAGACGACAACGTTTTACATGATCGTAGGCCTCGTGCGGCCTGACGGCGGAAGCGTGATGCTGGGAAATGACGACATCACGGAGCTGCCGATGTACCTGCGCGCGCAGCGCGGAATCAGTTATCTCCCACAGGAGCCGTCGGTCTTCCGAAAGCTGACGGTCGAAGAGAATCTGCTGTCAGTTTTCGAGACGATGAAGATGCCGCTGTCCGAGCGCGAGCGGCGCACGCGATCGCTGCTCGAGGAGTTCGGCATCACGCACATCGCGCGCAATCGCGCCTACTCGCTATCGGGGGGCGAGAGGCGGCGGGTGGAGATCGCGCGCAGCCTGGCGATCAATCCGGCATTCATCTTGCTGGATGAGCCGTTTGCAGGAATCGATCCCATCGCCGTTTTCGAGATTCAGCGTATCGTTTCCCAATTGCGCGCGCGTGGGATAGGAATTCTCATTACTGATCATAATGTGCGGGAAACATTGAAGATCACCGATCGCGCCTATATCATCAAAGAAGGCGAGATTTTCCGCCAGGGTGTCCCCGAGAGCCTCTCGGCCGACGCCGAAGTCCGGCGGATTTACCTCGGCGAGACATTCAATCTGAATTGAGGAAGACCCGGACCGCGCAAGCGCGTCCCGACGAATGGCACTAGAACAAAAGCTCCATCTCAGGCTCTCCCAGAAGCTGATCATGACGCCTTCGCTGCAGCAGGCGATCAAGCTGCTGCAGTTGTCGAAACTCGAGCTCCAGGAAGTCCTCAATCAGGAGCTGCTCGAGAATCCGCTCCTCGAAGAGACCGCCGAAGAGGCGAAGGCCGAGGACACTGAGCAGGAGACCACCGACCAGAAAACCGACGCCGAGGAAGAGGCAAAGACGCAGGAGACAAAGGACAAGGAGAAAGACTCCTTCGACGAGATCGACTACGACGCTTACTTCCAGGACTACATCGAGTACGGTTACAACCCGCGCGGGATGGGGGAGGAGCACGAGGAGTTCCCCATCGAGAACACCCTCACGCGGCCGCCCAATCTCACCGACCATCTCACCTGGCAGCTCAGCATGTCGGATGCGTCGCCGCGTGTGAAGGAAGTCGGCGCGTTCATCATCGGGAATATCGACGAAGACGGGTATCTCCGCGCCACGATCGAGGAGATCATGTCGGCCGGGCCGTTCACCCACGAAGAAGTCGAGGGTGGACTCAAGGCGATTCAGGCACTCGACCCGATCGGTGTCGGCGCGCGCGATCTCCGCGAGTGCCTCCTGCTGCAGTTCGAGTTCCTCGAGATCGACAACACGCTGGTGGACGCGATCATCCGCGATCACTGGGAGATATTCATGCAGCGCCACTTCGTGCAGCTCGCGAAGGCTCTCGGCGTCGACATGAAGACGCTCGAAGGTGTGGTCGAGATCATCAAACATCTCGATCCGAAGCCGGGACGCAAGTATTCGAACGAGCGCGCGATCTACGTCGAGCCCGATGTCTACGTCCACAAGGTCGGCGACGAGTACGTGATCGTACTCAACGAAGACGGCATGCCGAAGCTGCGCATCAACGGCAGCTACCGGCAGATGCTGAATTCGATGGACAACAAACAGGACGGCGAGACGGTCAACTACATCAAGGACAAGATCCGCTCGGCCGTCTGGCTGATCAAGTCGCTCGATCAGCGGCAGCGGACGATCTACAAAGTCGCAGAGTCGATCATCAAGCACCAGCGCGAGTTTCTCGAAAAAGGAATCGACTTTCTCCGGCCTCTCGTCCTTCGCGACGTCGCCGACGACATCCAGATGCACGAGTCGACAGTCTCGCGAGTCGTCTCGAACAAGTACATGCACACCCCGCGCGGGCTCTTCCTGATGAAGTACTTCTTCCACAGCGGCATCGACTCCGACACGGGCGAGGACATTTCGAGCCTCACGGTGAAGAAGAAGATTCAGGGCTTTATTCAGGCCGAAGATCCACGCAAGCCGCTCTCGGATTCGAAGATCATGAAGATCCTCAACGACGAGGGAATCAACATCGCCCGGCGAACGGTCGCGAAGTATCGCGACGAGCTGAACATTCCCTCCTCGACCGATCGCAAGCAGGTTTTCTGATCGGCTCCGGAAGGACTACGATAGCTCTCCCGATGTTCATTGAAGCGAGGTGTCTTGATGGCTACCGAGATCTCAGGACGTAACTTCGAGGTCACACACGAAATCCGCGATCTCTTGCAGAAGAAACTATCGAAGGTCGAGGAGAAACTCTTCGACGACGTGATCGATGTCCGCGTCGTGCTCCAGGTCGAGAAGTACCGCAACATCTGCGAGATCATCATCGTCGGCAAAGACCACGATGTGAAAACGATTCAGGAATCGGACGCGTCGATGCCGGACGCGATCAACGCCGCGGTCGACCACGTGAAACGCCAGGCGCAGAAGAACCGCAAGAAGATCCGCGACCACCGCAATGGGCGCTCGAAGACGTCGGCACCCGCAGTCGAGTGGGCCGTGCAGGTCCTCGACCCGGACCGCCTCGCCGAAAAGACCGACGACAACGGCCCGCGCATCATCAAGACCAGCAACCTCTCGATCCGTCCCATGTCGATCGAGCACGCAGCGCTCCTCCTCGACGACTCGAAGAACGAGTTCATCGTTTTCCGAGACGTCGACACCGACAAGGTTTCGGTGATCTACAAGCGGCGAGACAACAATCTGGGGCTGATTGCGCCGGAGTTCTAGAAAGCGTTAAGAGATAACCGTTCACCGTTAACCCGGGTCGCTGGGCCTCTGTTTTCACGCTTACCGGCTAACGGTTACCGGCTAACGACCCCGCCCCCTACGCCAACTCGCGCGCGCCACGCTACACTGTTCCAGTGAACCAGCCCGAGGACTTTGTCCAGACTACGGTGCGGTCGCTGCTGGCTAGTGAGCTCGATGATCTCGCGCTGAAACTGGTTACGGGCGACGATGGGCTGGAGCGGGTGATCGCGCGCCCGCGGGTGCAGAAACCTGGACTCGCGTTCGCCGGGTACTACGAGTACATCAAGCCGTGGCGCGTGCAGATCATTGGCGAATCGGAGACGAAATACCTCCAGAGCCTTCCGCCGCGGCTTCGCGAGAAGCGTGTCCGCGACGTCAGCGGTCTCGACGTCTCCTGCTTCATCGTGACGAAGGGAATCACGCCGCTGGAGGAGTTTCGACAGGAGTGTGAGAAGCGCTCAGTGCCGCTCTTTTCGACACCGTCGATGTCGTCGACCTCAATCAATCGGACCACGTACTTCCTCGAGGAGACGATGGCTCCGCGCATCACGATGCACTCCGGCCTCCTCGATGTGTATGGCATCGGCGTCCTCCTCCTGGGCGAGAGCGGCATCGGCAAGAGCGAGTGCGCGCTCGATCTCGTCGCGAACGGCCATCGCCTCATCGCGGACGACATGGTGATCATCCGGCGCCATCCGAACGATGTTCTCCTCGGCTATTCGAACGACCTGCTGCGGCATCACATGGAGCTGCGCGGCATCGGCATCATCGATATCAAAGACCTCTTCGGCGTCGCCTCGACGCGTGACGTCAAGCCGATTGATATCGTCGTAAAGCTCGAGAAGTGGGTCGAAGGGGCCGAATACGACCGCTTAGGTATCGCCGGCGAAGCCTACGAGATGCTTGGCGTGAGAAAGCCGTACGTCCGTCTCCCGGTCGCCTCGGGCCGCAATCTGGCGCTGCTCGTCGAGATCGCCGCGCGCAACCATCTGATGAAACTGCAGGGCTACGACTCCGCGCGCGAATTCACGCAACGCATCGACGAGCAGATCGCGCGGCAGGGTGCTCCCACCCTGCCGACTGATCCGCCGGAGTCGGCCGCGAGTTCCGAGATCAGGAGCATGCACACGAGAACCAGGTTCTCGCCGGATGTGCTGGACCGTACGCGAAGGCAGAAGTGATACGTCCCGGCATCCTTCGTCGTTTTCCTCCTGAGGATGGAGGATAGTCGCTCCGCTCCTCAGGATAAAATCGGCAAAATGAAATCCCCCGAATTTCTCGTGATCATCACCGGGCTCAGTGGCTCAGGGAAGAGCTACGTGCAGAGCACGCTCGAGGATCTCGGGTTCTACTGCTCCGACAATCTCCCGGTCGCGCTCATCGAGCCATTCCTGCAGGAAGTCGCCGCGCATGAGAATGCGGAACGGGTCGGCATCGTCGTCGATGTCCGGACGCATGATTTCGCGACGATCTTTCCGAGCTTCTATCGCGACCGTCTGCAGAAGCTCGTGCCTCATGCGATCCTGATCTTCCTCGAGGCGAGCGACGAGGTGCTGGCGCGCCGCTACTCGGAGACGCGGCGGCCGCATCCGCTCGCGCAGGACCGCCCCGTCGTCGAGGCGATCAAGATGGAGCGCGAAGCCCTGACGGAGGTCAAGTCGCTCGCGAATCTCGTGCTCGACACATCGCAGTTCTCCGTCCACGAGCTGAAAGCCGAGGTGATGCGGCGCTTTCAGATCGAAGGGCAGGAAGTCTCGACGCTCATCACGATCATCAGCTTCGGATTCAAGTACAGCCCGCCGTACAACCTCGACCTGTTGTTCGACGTTCGATTTCTGCCGAACCCGCACTTCATCGAGGAACTGCGGCCGAAGACCGGGCTCGACGCGGAGATCGTGGCGTATCTCAAGGCGCAACCGGAATACGAGATTTTCTACGCGCGGCTGATCGACTTTGTGTCGTACCTCGTGCCGCAGTACCGGAAAGAGATGAAGAGCTACCTGACGATCGGCATCGGCTGCACCGGCGGCAAGCATCGGAGCGTCGCGATCGCACAGCGGCTCGGCGACGATCTCGAGGCGCAGGGCTACAACGTGGAGATCGTTCACCGGGACTGCCGTAGATGAGACGCCTGGTCAGTGGTTAGTGGCCAGTGGTCAGATCTCACGGACTCTCCAGCGCGCGGTGGTCTCCTGACCTCTGACCACTGACATCTTGACCTCTGGCCTCTGACCACTGGCCACTCTCAAGTATCATTCATTACCGATGATTGGAGCTCTGATAGTCACCCACGGGAATCTCGCACACGAGTTGTTGAATGCGGCGCGCCAGATCGAGGCGGATGTTGCAGGGATCGAGGCCGTGCCGCTCGAATGGAGCGATACGGTCGATGAGGCGCGAGAGAAGATTCGCGCCGCGCTCGAGCGGATCTCGCGCGACCGCGACGTCATCATCTTCACCGACATGTTTGGCGGAACACCGAGCAACATCAGCCTGTCGTTTCTCGAGAAGGGGCGCGTCGAGATCGTGACAGGCGTGAATCTGCCCATGATCGTCAAGTTCGCGACGGTGAAGACCGAGGCAAAGGACGTCTCCACGCTTGCGCACGTGATCAGCGAGAAGGGATCGAAAGCGATCCGCGTTGCCTCCGATCTACTCACGACTGCGGGGGCGTCGCGTTGATCTCACGCGACATCGAAATCAAAAACAAGCTGGGACTGCACGCGCGAGCCGCCGCGAAGCTCGTCCACTGCGCCGCCCGATTCAAAGCCGACATCAAGATCCGCAAAGGCGATGAAGAGGTCGATGGCAAGAGCATCCTCGGCATCCTCCTGCTCGCGGCCGGCAAGGGATCACTCATCTCCGTGAAGGCCGACGGCGAGGACGAGCGGACTGCGCTCGATGCCGTCGAGAACCTCATCGACCACAAGTTCGATGAAGTAGAATGACTTAGCGGCTCTCCAGGCTCCCAGCTCTTCGCTCTTAGGAGGTTGTGGGCCGCAGAGCCCTGAACCGAGAGCTTTCATGCTGACCGACCGCGCGCACAAGGCTACCCAGGATACCCGCCGCGACATCCGCTCGTACAAGGGAATCGGTGTCTCACCAGGGATCGCGATCGGGCGCGCGGTCATCGTGGAAAAACGAATCGCCGCGGTTTACCGCGTTCCGATCCGCGAGGATGACGTTGCCGGCGAGGTCACCCGCTTTCTCGAGTCGCTCCAAACCACCCGCGCGGAACTGCTCGAGCTGAAGGAGAAGGTCAGGCGCTCGATGGGAGACGAGTTCGCCTCGATCTTCGAGGCGCACGCGATGATCGTCAGCGATCCTTCATTCGCCGATAAGGTGATCCAGAAGATCGAGTCCGAGCAGGTGAACGCGGAGTGGGCGCTCTCCGAGGTTCAGGAGGAGTACCAGGCGCGCTTTCAGAGCTTCGACAATGAGTACCTGCGCGAGCGGATGGCCGACGTCAAGGATGTCGCCGAGCGCGTGCTGACGCACCTGCAAGGGATTGCGCACCACGATCTCTCTGAGATCGAGCACGACATCATCATCATTGCGAACGATCTGACACCGTCCGACACGATTCACTTCAACCGCCGCCCGATCGTCGGATTCGCGACTGAGGCGGGAGGGCGGACCTCGCATACCTCGATCATCGCCAAGTCGCTCTTCATGCCAGCGGTCATCGGCGTTCCGCGGCTTACACGCATCGTCGACAACGACGAGATGGTCATCGTCGACGGCTACGAGGGAACGCTGCTCGTCAACCCGACGCCGGCGATGATCTCCGAATACAAGAGCCGCGTCTCGCGCCACGAAGAGGCAGAGCGCGAGCTGCTGGAAAATCGCGACCTTCCCGCGGTGACCAGGGACGGGCGGCTGATCTCGCTTCAGGCGAATATCGAGCTCGTCGAAGAGCTGAAGGACGCCGTGCGGTTCGGGGCGGAAGGGATCGGACTCTATCGTTCCGAGTTCCTCTACATCTCGAAGTCGCCGGTACTGCCGACGGAAGAAGAGCATTTCTCGGTCTACCGCAAGCTCGCGGAGGCGCTCGTTCCGAACTGGGCGGTCATCCGGACATTCGATCTCGGCGGCAAGAAGCTCGCGCGGGAAGTGATGGGAAGCAAGGAAGACAACCCGGTTCTCGGTCTTCGTGCGCTCCGTCTCTGCATGAAGCATCGCGACATGTTCAAGACGCAGTTGCGCGCGCTGCTTCGCGCCTCGGCGTACGGAAAGCTGAAGATCATGTTCCCGCTCGTGTCGGGAGTGCAGGAGCTGCGTCAGGTCAAGACGCTCGTCCGGGAGATCCGCACGGAGCTCGACGCAGAAGGAATCCCGCACAACATGGATCTGCAGATCGGAATCATGATCGAGGTGCCGTCCGCGGCCATCATCGCCGACATGCTCGCGACCGAAGCCGACTTCTTCGCGATCGGCACCAACGATCTCATCCAGTATTCACTCGCGATCGACCGTTCCAACGAGAACGTCAGCTATCTCTACGAGCCGCTGCACCCGGCGATTCTCCGTTTGATCAAAACGGTCATCGACGCGGGCAAGAGGGCCGGGATTCCTGTGTCGATGTGCGGCGAGATGGCGTCGGATCCGATCTATGCAATCGTGCTCGTCGGGCTCGGCCTCGAGATTTTCTCGATGAACCCATCGTCGATTCCGGTCGTCAAGAACGTCATCCGCTCGGTTCGCTATCGCGACTGCAAACGAATCGCGGAGATCGCGCTCCAGAAGAAGACCGCACAGGAGATCGAAGAGTTCGTGATCGAGAGCGTTGCGATGCGCTTTCCAGAAGGACTCGTCAGCAGCAACCCATGACCCCGGAAAATCTGTTTGCGTTGAAAGAGGTGAAGCGCGTCCCCAAGCCGTGGGGGTACGAGCTCATCTTCGGCAGGACGGACCGCTACGTCGGCAAACTCCTGCACATCAACGAGGGAGAGTCGCTGAGCCTCCAGTACCACGAAATGAAAGAGGAAACGCTCTTTGTTGTGAATGGCGAGCTGAAACTGACGATCGAATTCGAAGGCGACCGCCGGGAGATCGCGTTGCGGGCGGGGGAGGCATTCCACATCCCGCCTCGCCTGATCCACCGGATGTTTGCCGTCGTCGACACCGACGTGGTGGAGGCATCGACCCCCGAGCTCGACGATGTGGTGAGACTCGAAGACCGGTACGGCAGAGCAGGAACCTCGAAGGCATGAAACGCACGCTGGCGATCGCGACGCTGTTTGTTGGGCCGGTCCTCTGGGCCGCTGCCGCAATCGCCGAAGAGGCGAAGCCTCCGGCGAAGCCGGCAACCACGTCGGCGACTCAGCCGCTCGTTGACGCATCCAGGGGAGCGAAGGCGAAGAGAAAGAAGAGCTCGACGAAGGTCATCACCAACGCCGACGTCAAAAAGTCCAAAGGGAAGCTGATCGTCATCAGCCCCTCGAAGCTGGACGAGCCGCTCGCCGAGGAGAAGAAGACGCCGACGCTCGCCGAGCAGGAAGGGCAGCGCCGGCTTCGTTTCACTGCCTCAGAGCGGGTCGCGACCGCCGAGAAGAATGCTTCGGAGCTCGAAGCGGAGATCAATCGCCTCGAGCAGAGGTTCTACGAAGAGAACGACCCGGAGTATCGTGACAACGTGATCCAGAAGAAGTTCACCGAAGCCAAACGGCAGCTCGATGACGCGCAACGCGAGCTCGGCAACGCCCGCGCCGAACTTCAAAAGTACGAGAATCCTCCAACTCCATGAGCCAGACCTTCTTCATCGAGACGTGGGGCTGTCAGATGAATGATCTCGACACCCAGCGACTCTCCGGCACGCTCAAGCTGCGAGGCTGGCAGCGCGTGGAGGACCAGACGCTGGCGAGCCTCATTCTCCTCAACACCTGCAGCATCCGTGAGAAGTCGGAGCAGAAAGTCTTCTCGCGCCTCGGCGAGCTCCGCGAGCTGAAGGCTGCCGCGAATGGCGGCGTGCGGATCGGTGTCGCCGGCTGCGTCGCACAGCAGGAGGGCGAGAAGATCCTCAAACGCGCGCCGTGGGTCGACTTCGTGATGGGACCCGGCAGCGTCGGCTATCTCGACGAGATCCTCGCGGGCCAGCGGACCATCGCGGTCGACTTTCCCGACGACCGGCGCTACGACCACCTCTCCATGGATCGCCCTTCGGCAACGAAGGCGCAGGTCACGATCATGGAGGGATGCAACAAGAACTGCACCTTCTGCATCGTGCCGACGACGCGTGGCCGCGAGGTGTCGCGGTCATTCGACGACATCCTCATCGAGGTGCGCGCGGCAATCGAAAGCGGACGAGTCGAGTTCGAGCTGCTCGGACAGACCGTCAACGCATATCGTTGCCCGACTACGGGCCGCGACTTCGGTGCGCTGCTCTCCGCGGTCGCGAGTATGCCGGGTGTTGCGCGCCTGCGCTTCATGACATCGCATCCCGCCGAGGTGAATGACAGCATGATCGCGGCGATGCGGAATCACGCGAACATCCCCGGCTACCTCCACTTGCCGGTGCAGTCGGGCTCCTCCGCGGTACTTCGCCGGATGAAGCGGCTTTACACCCGCGAGAAATATGAGGAGATCATCGCCCGGATCCGCACAGCGATCCCGGAGATCCACTTCTCGACCGACATCATCGTCGGCTTCCCCGGCGAGACGGACGCCGACTTCGAGCAGACGCTTGAACTGATGCGCAGGATCCGCTTCGGATCGCTGTTCGCGTTCAAGTACTCGCCGCGACCGGGAACTCCTTCGTTGAAGATCGGGCCGCCGGTCGACGATGCAATCGCCTCGTCGCGCCTCAACCGACTCTTCGAGCTGCACGAAGAGATCAAGCGCGAGTTCCTCGACTCGTATCGTGGGCGCGTCATGCCGGTGCTCTACGAAGGTCCGAGCCGGCACGATCCCGAAATGCTCGCCGGCCGCACCGACGACAACTGGGTCGTGAATTTCAAAGGGGATCCGCGGACGCCGCTGGGCAGTCTCGTCGGAGTCCGAATCGATCAGGCGCAGCATCACACGCTGCGCGGGGAGGCGATCGCATGAGTACGCGCCTCGTGCCGATGTCGATCAAGGGGTTGATGCTGGATCCGGTTTCGAACTCGCCGATCGTCGTGCTCAAGGATGAAGACGAGAAGTTCTTCCTGCCGATCTGGGTCGGAATCTTCGAGGCAAATGCGATTGCGCTGCAGCTCGAGAGCATCGCGACGCCGCGTCCGATGACGCACGATCTCCTCCGCGACACGATCGCCCGACTCGACGCGCACGTTGCTCGCGTAGTGATCAACGACCTGCGCGACAGCACGTTCTTCGCGCAGATCGCGCTCGTGGCGGGGGACAGGACGCTGGAACTGGACGCGCGTCCGAGCGACGCGATCGCGCTCGCGCTGCGAACCGCGGCGCCGATCTTTGTCGTCCAGTCGGTGCTCGACCAGGCACAGACCATCTCGCCCGAGAGTGCCGGAGGCGAAGAGCAGGAAGAGAAGCTCAAGAAGTGGTTCGAGCAGCTCGGTCCCGACGATCTTGGCAAGTACAAGATGTAGGCCCCCGGCGAATCCTGAGCGAAGCGAAGGATGACGGTTCTGTGTGGCGCCGTCGACCCGCGGCGGCGCCTTCTGAGTTGGCGATCAATGTTCTC
>JAENWF010000048.1 GCA_016650215.1 Thermoanaerobaculia bacterium | reverse complement strand
TTGCGTTCAGCTCGATCACCGGCAAGTGCGTGCGCGGCACGGTCGATGGGCGCCACATCGCGCTGGGCAACGCTGCGTTGCTGACCGAGCTCGGTATCGCCAGCTCTGATCTGGTCGCCCGTGCCGAGACGCTGCGCGCGGAGGGTCAGACGGTGATGTTCGTGGTCGTCGATGGCCGGCTCGCGGGACTGATCGGCGTCGCCGATCCGGTGAAGGAGACGACAGCCGAGGCCGTCCGCCTGCTTCAGGCGGAAGGGATGCGCGTCGTGATGCTGACCGGCGACAGCCGCACGACCGCGGACGCCGTCGCGAAACGACTCGGCATCGATGAGGTCATCGCCGAAGTGCTGCCCGATCAGAAGGCCGAGGTCGTGAAGAAACTGCAGAGCGAGGGGAAGATCGTCGCGATGGCGGGCGACGGCATCAACGACGCGCCGGCGCTCGCGCAGGCTCAGGTCGGCATCGCGATGGGCACCGGCACCGACATCGCGATGGAAAGCGCGGGCGTGACACTCGTGAAGGGCGACTTGCGCGGCATCGTGCGCGCGCGGCGCCTCAGCAACGCGACGATGCGCAACATCCGGCAGAACCTCTTTTTCGCGTTCGTCTACAACTCGCTCGGCGTGCCGATCGCCGCCGGCGTGCTCTACCCGTTCTTCGGGTTGCTGCTGAGTCCCATGATTGCGGCCGCCGCGATGAGCTTCAGTTCAGTCTCGGTGATCGTCAACGCGTTGCGGCTGCGATCTTTGCGGCTATCCTGAGCGAAGCGAAGGATCTTCTGATCGCACTGGGAGGGACGCAGCCACGTGCATCGCCAGCACATCAGAAGATCCTTCGCTTCGCTCAGGATTGTTCCGAAGCTACTTCGCTCAGGATTGACGCGATCCGGCTGCGAATTCCATCGCGTGGTACGTGATGATCAGATCCGCCCCTGCCCTTTTGATCGATGTAAGAATCTCGTTCATCACCCGCGGGCCATCGATCCAGCCTCGCTCGGCGGCTGCCTTCACCATCGAGTACTCGCCGCTGACGTTGTATGCCGCAACTGGCAGCTCGAAGTTCTCGCGAGCGCCGCGGATGATGTCGAGATACGAGAGCGCCGGCTTCACCATGATGATGTCAGCGCCTTCTTCGACGTCGAGCGCGATCTCGCGCATCGCCTCGCGCGTGTTGGCGGGATCCATCTGATACGAGCGGCGGTCGCCGAACTGCGGCGCCGATTCGGCGGCCTCGCGGAATGGGCCGTAGAACCCAGACGCGTACTTGGCTGAATACGCCATGATGCCGATGTCGGTCATGCCGCGGGCGTCGAGCCCCCGGCGGATCGCGCCGATGCGGCCGTCCATCATGTCGGACGGCGCGACGAAATCGGCTCCGGCATTCGCAAACGAGATCGCCTGCCGGACCAGCAGCTCGAGCGTCTGATCGTTGTCGACTTCCTTCGTGCCGGCCTTGTCGACGATCGCCCCGCAATGTCCGTGGTCGGTGTACTCGCAGAGGCAGACATCGGTGATGACGGTCATCTGCGGCACGGAACGCTTGATCGCCTCGGTCGCCGCCTGAACAGGACCCGATGGATCCCACGACGTCGATCCGATCGCGTCTTTCATTTCGGGAATCCCGAACAGGAGCACCGCGCGGATGCCTGCATCGAACGCACGCGCCGCCTCTTCGACGATCTCGCGGACGCGAAGCTGCCAGACGCCCGGCATCGATCCGATTTCGATCTTCGGCCGGCTGTTGGGCACTGCAAAGAGCGGATAGATCAGGTCCTCGGGACGCACGACCGTCTCGCGCACGAGCGAGCGGATTGATTCGGAACGGCGCAGCCTGCGTGGCCGGCGCGTCAGATCGGACCCGGGCGCGCTCGGCGCGAGGGGTGAAATGACGTCATTCTTCTGGTCCAGTGTCTTCGTTGTCATCGGCCTCTCCATGAAAGTAGTAACCGCGCGCGCATTGGTGGGAGCAGAATCTCCGGCCGCCGAATGCGCGGTGAGCGCAGTCGGCGCAGAAGAACTTCGAGCAGATGCCGCATCGCTCCAGGCGTGCGTCCTCCTCGGTCTTCGCGCACGTGACGCAGAAACGAATCTCGAGAGTCGACATGATGCCCGGCGCGGCAGAAATTTCCGTCTGCGAGGTCTGTTTCACTATACTCTCGCTCCCTTGGCGGTGTAGCTCAGATGGTTAGAGCGGGCGTCTCATAAGCGCTAGGTCCCCAGTTCGACTCTGGGCACCGCCACCAACTCCCTCCCGCTGCCTCCCGCGCAATGATCATGGGGGAGTCGCCGAACAGCAGCCGGTGACAATGCGCACGCGAGTATGTGCGCGCCGCTTCTGTGTGGCGCCGCCGACCCGCGGCGGCGCTCGGGGGTGGGCGATTCTACTGACCGCTCTTGGGGAAGACGATGAAGGTGCCCGCAGAGTAGACGATGTCGACGTTCGGATCGTCCGTCGGTCCAGGCGTGTAAGTCGTGCCGTCAAATGCTCCGTCACGTCCCGCTGAGCGGATGACGTACTCGTTCGATGGCGATGTAGAGCCGACCGCGAATTCAAGCGAAAAGCTGAACGGCCTTCCCCATCCGTCATTGAGCGGCACCGTGCGGATGTAGGACGGCGCGAGGATGCTGTTGACCTCCGCGTATGCCGGAGTCACTGCCGGAAGAGTGAATCCGGCGGCGTTGTACTGCCGCACGTCCCCCGCGCGGGTTTCCCATGCAACCGCGATCGCACGCATGTCCGCCATGGTTCTCTTCTGCTTGGTGCGCAGAAGGGCTGTCTGATAATTGACAATCGCCAGCATCGACAGGACGCCCACGATCGCCACGACCACCAGGATCTCGATCAGCGTGAACCCCGAGCTCCACGTCCGTCTCATCCAATACCTCGGCTTTCTCCGGAACCCGTCCAGAGTACTCTTGGCTCCAATGATCGTCGAGAAGGTCCGGCGTTTCGTTGAGCTGCATCACGTCGCCCCCTGCGGGGTGATCGCAGCCTGCTCGGGGGGTGCCGACTCGACGGCGTTGCTGCTCGCTTTCTCCGAGCTCCGGCACGACGGCTTCCGCATCGGTTGCGCGCATGTGAATCATCACCTCCGCGGCGCCGAGTCGGACGGCGATGAAGCGTTTGTGCGTTCTCTCTGCGTCCCGCTCGACATTCCTTTCGTAGCGCTCGACGGAACGCTCGACGCCGAGGCGATCCGGCAGAGCGGTGTGGAAGGCGCCGCGCGCGATATCCGCCACCGGCTGCTGGCTCGAGCACGCGATCAGCAGGGTGCTGAGCTCATTGCGACTGCGCATCAGTTGAACGATCAGGCGGAGACTGTCGTCATGCGCATCATGACCGGCAGCGGCATCGGCGGACTTCGCGCGATTCACGCCGTGCGCGACGATGGCGTCATTCGCCCGTTGCTCGAAGTCACTCGTCGCGACATCGAGAGCTTTCTCGCCGAACGGAGAGTCGAGCCGCGACGCGATCGAATGAACGATGATCCCCGCTTTCTACGCACCCGCGTTCGCAGCGCCCTGCGCCAACTCGACGACGACACGATTGCGCGCATCGCTTCGGTCGCTGGAGAGGCCCAGTCGCTCTGGCCCATGCTGGAACGGTTGGTAAGCGAGGCGGGAACGATCGAAGAGGGCGAAAACGAAACGCGATTCGCCGGCTGGCCCGAGGATCCCTGGATGCAGCACGCGCTGCTGCTTCGCGAGATCCGCCGTCTCGATCCATCGTCCCGCGACGTCTCCGCGCACGATCTCGACCGACTCATCGCCTCTCGGGACTCGATCCGCCGCGTGAGCGTCACGCAATCCCTCGAGTTCCTCCGCCGCGGCGACAGGCTCGTCCTGCGACGAAAGCCCGACACCTCGCGGAAATTCGAGGTCGAACTTCCACTCGACGCGACCGTGGCGATTCCGGAGATCGGCTCGGCCATTCGTGTCACTCTCTGCCGCTATTCCGATCGCCCGCTCGTAAGTCGCGGCGAGACCAGCACCCAGACGCAGCTCTTTCAGTTGCCCGGCGATGCCACTCCCCGCTTTCTCGTTCGCAACCGCCGGCCCGGCGATCGCTTTCAGCCCCTCGGGATGGCGCAGGATAAAAAACTGAAGGATTTTCTGATTGATCGTAGAATCGGCGCCGAAGTCCGTGATTCGATTCCGATCCTCCTCTGGAATGGCGAGATCGTCTGGGTTGCGGGTGTCGAGGTGTCCGAGCGTTTCAAAGTGACCGCCTCCGACGGTCTGCGATTCGAGGTGACGCTGGAGCATGGTTTCGAAAAACGTGAAGCAGTCGATCGGCGCTGACGAGATCGCGAAACGGGTCGTCGAGCTGGGGACGCAGATTCGCGCCGATGCCGGCAAGGGCGAGGTTTTCCTCCTCGGCATCCTCAAAGGAACCGCAGTGTTCCTCGCCGACCTGATGCGCGCAATCCCGGGCAATGTCTCCTACGGCTTCATCGATGTGGTTCGTGACATCAATGACACAGAGACCGCCTCGGCGCTCGAAATCGACTTTCTAAGTCACACCGAGCTCGCCGGACGCACTGTATTCGTGCTCAAAGACGTGGTTTCCACCGGCATCATCGAGAACTATCTCCTCAGCCAGCTCCGCCTCCACGATCCGAAGAGCCTCAAGCTCGTCGCTCTCCTCGACCGTCCCGACCTCCGAACCGTGGACGTGACAGCTGACTACCGCCTCTTCGAGGTCGGCGACGGCGCCTTTGTCGGCTACGGCCTCGAGCTCGAAGGAAAACACGGAAACCTGCCGTACATCGGCACGATCTGAATCTCTAATTCTCAATTCGAACCTCGAACCTCGAAATTCAATCTCGTGGGGGGCGGCCGGGCGTCACCTCGCCCGCTCAGAGCAACCCAGAATTTCCCTCCTACCCCTGCCGTTTGAAAACGCGATAGTGTTCCCCCTGGAGGCAATCCTTTGAATTCCACCGTTAAAACAGCGCTGCTCTGGGTCGTGATCATCGTCCTGGTCTTTCTTCTCTGGAGCCTCTTCCAGACGACGAAAAACGCGAGCGAGCAGATCACGTTCAGCGCGTTCCTCGACCGCGTCAATCAGGGTCATGTTGCGAAGGTTCTCATCCGCGGCGAAGAGATTCGCGGCGAAACTGCTGCCGCGTTCCCGGGCGGCAAGAAAGAGTTTCACCTCAACGTACCGAGTAACTACCCCGCGATGCTCGATCTGCTCCGGCAGAAGGGCGTCGTCATGGAAGTCGAGCCGCAGCGCGACGCACCGTTCATCACCGCGCTCATCACGTGGGCTCCCGTTCTCTTCCTGATCGGCCTCTGGATCTTCTTCATGCGCCAGATGCAGGCCGGCGGCAACAAAGCGCTATCGTTCGGCAAGTCGAAAGCCAAACTCCTCTCGGGCAGTGCCAAGAAGGTCACGTTCAAGGACGTGGCAGGCGTCGACGAAGCCAAGATCGAACTGCACGAGATCATCGAGTTCCTGAAAGAGCCGCAGAAGTTCACCAAGCTCGGCGGCAAGATCCCGAAGGGCGTGCTGCTCATGGGTCCTCCGGGAACGGGCAAGACTCTTCTTGCGCGAGCGATCGCCGGCGAGGCAAACGCGCCGTTCTTCTCGATCTCAGGCTCCGACTTCGTCGAGATGTTCGTTGGCGTCGGCGCCTCGCGCGTGCGCGATCTTTTCGAGCAGGGGAAGAAGAACGCGCCGTGCATCATCTTCATCGATGAGATCGACGCTGTCGGCCGTCACCGTGGCGCAGGCCTCGGCGGCGGACACGACGAGCGCGAGCAGACGCTCAACCAGCTCCTCGTCGAGATGGACGGCTTCGAGTCGAATGACGGCGTGATTCTCGTCGCCGCGACGAACCGTCCCGACGTTCTCGATCCGGCACTCCTCCGTCCCGGCCGATTCGATCGGCGCGTCGTCGTAGACCTCCCCGATCTCAAGGGTCGCGAAGGCATCCTGCGAGTTCACACGCGCAACATCCCGCTGGCGGATGACGTCGATCCGACGCTCCTGGCGCGCGGTACACCGGGATTCTCCGGTGCGGATCTCGCGAACCTGGTCAACGAGGCCGCGCTCAACGCAGCCCGTTACGACAAGAAGAAGGTGCAGCAGGTCGACTTCGAGTTCGCGAAGGACAAGGTCATCATGGGCGTCGAGCGCAAGTCGCTCGTCATGAGCGACCGCGAGAAGCGAAACACCGCGTACCACGAGTCGGGCCACACGATCGTCGCCGCGGTTCTTCCTGCAGCCGACCCGCTGCACAAGGTCACGATCATCCCGCGCGGACGCGCACTCGGTCTCACGCAGCAGCTCCCGACGGAAGACAAGTATTCGTACTCGAAGAAGTACCTCGACTCGATGCTCGCCGTTCTCATGGGAGGCCGGATCGCCGAAGAGGTGTTCCTCGGCGAGATCACGACCGGAGCGGGCAACGACATCGAGCGCGCGACCGTGATGGCCCGCCGCATGGTTTGCGAGTGGGGCATGTCGGAGCTCGGACCCGCAAGCTACGGCAAAAAAGAAGAGGCGATCTTCCTCGGGCGCGAGTTCGCGCAGCATCAGGATTACTCCGAGGCGACCGCGGTCGAGATCGACAAGGAAGTGCGCCGCATTCTCGACAAGGCCTACAAGCTTGCGCAAGAGACCATCAACGCGCACAAGGGCTCGCTCGACCGAATCGCGCGCAAGCTGCTCGAGCGCGAGACGCTCGAAGGATGGGAAGTGAACGACATCCTCCGCGAGGATACCGGGACCGACTACGTCAAGAACAAGGAGTACTACCCCGAGCAGAGTCCCGGCGAGCAGATGACGATTGCGCCGGGAAGTGGCCCGTCCACCGACGTTCCGACGCCGGTGCCCGCCCCTCCTGCGACCTGAGCGTGTAACTTAGTCAGAGGGGCGGCGGTATCAGCCGCCGCCCCTCTTTTCCTCCCGAGTGCGGCGGGTCGCCGCGATCCCCGATGCGAAAACGCGTTTACATCGCACACACCGGCGGCACGATCGGCATGAAGCGGACGCGCGACGGCTACAAGCCGGAGCGCGGCTATCTGCAGAAACTGATGCGCTCGATCCCCGAGCTATCGCACGCATCGATGCCTTCCGTCACGATTCACGACTACGAGCCGCTGCTCGACTCCTCGAACATGACGCCGGTCGAATGGGTCAGAATCGCGCATGACATCGCCGAGCACTATGCCGGCTACGACGGCTTCGTCGTGCTGCACGGCACCGACACGATGGCATACACCGCTTCGGCGCTCCCCTTCATGCTGCACGGACTCGGCAAGCCGGTCATCATCACCGGCTCGCAGATTCCACTCTGCGAGGTCCGCAACGACGCTCGCGAGAATCTCATCACTTCGCTTTTGCTCGCGTCGGAGTACGACATCCCGGAGGTCTGCCTCTACTTCGGTGGAAAGCTGCTGCGTGGATGCCGTGCGACGAAAGTCAGCGCCGATGGGTTCGCCGCGTTCGACTCGCCGAATTTTCCGCCGCTCGGAGAGGTGGGGATCGAGATCGAAGTGAATCGCGATCTGATCAGGAAGGCGGAGCGGAAGAAGCAGCTCGAAGTGCGCGAATTCTCCTCGCCGATCGTCAGCGCGCTCCGGCTCTTCCCCGGGATCTCGTCGGAGCTCGTTCGCAACGTGCTCCGTCCGCCGCTGCAGGGGCTGGTGCTCGAGACCTACGGCGTCGGCAACGGCCCCGATCAGAATCGCGACTTCATCGCAGCGCTTTCCGAGGCGACGGCGCGAGGTGTCGTGGTCGTGGATTGCACGCAGTGCCTCGAAGGCACCGTGAACCTCGCCGAGTACGCGGCCGGATCGGCGCTGGCGAAAGCAGGAGTCGTGAGCGGCTACGACATGACCGCGGAGGCTGCCCTCGCGAAACTCCACTACCTCTTCAGCCGCGGTTACGGCGCCGACCGGGTGAAACGCGAGCTTGAGAAAGACCTGCGCGGCGAAGTAACGTTGCGTTGATTTTCTCGTCCCCCGCTGACGGCATCCATCCCCGAACCTCATTTGCCGTGATGTTTCGCGATCTCCGCGTCGCTGAGGCGAAGGAACCGCGCCGCGTTGTTGTAGAGGATGTCTCTCTTCTGCCCCGTCGTCAGGAACGGCGCCGCTTCAACGCGGTCAATCGATGCCGCGATTGCCTGCGGCCAGACCATCTGGTCCGAGCCGTACAGGATCCGCTTGCCGAAACCGGCGGACACCAGCCGCTCGAGGTATCGGTGAAATTCAGCCACCGGATAGGCGTACGCGAGGATTCCTATGTCGACGTACAACCGCGGATACGTGTAGAGCAGCGCGATCATTTCGTCGATCATCGGCCATCCCGCGTGCATCGCATAGACGCGAAGCTTTGGGTACTTGCGGAGCAGCGGCTCGAGCGTCATCGGGTTGTGCAACGCCGCTGTGTAGTCCTTGAAGAAAGGCGTTAGCAGCGGTGATCCTGGCGGGCCGGGTCCGAGGTGGATTGCCAGCGGCACGTCGTACTCCTCGAGAAGCGCGAGGTACGGTGCGAACCGCGGATCATCGGGGGCGATGCCGAAGTACTGGTTGACGACTTCACCGAAGACGACGATTTCCTTCTTCTCCAGAACCTTTCGGAGCTGGTCGGCGCTCATCGCATCAGGTGCCAGCGCGAACTCGACGGCGGGCAGAATTCGCTGTGAAGCTTTCTGCCATTTCTTCACGATGTCGATCGGCCCGCTCGCAACAGCGAAGACGTTACGGCGCTCGAGCGCTGCAATCGACTCCTTCATGAGTGCTTCGTCAGTCAGCGGCGACCAGAACGGTTTCTCGCATGGAGGTTCCTTGAGGAATCGCATCGCATACGATTCGGCCGGCTCGCGCGGGTCGTGTACCGGCCAGCTCGGATACGGAGCGCAGATCGCGACCGGAGGCGGCCCCTGCGCGTCGACCTTGGTCGCATGCAGATGCATGTCGATAATCGGGAGCGGCCCACCGGAAACCGTTGATGCAGAGATCAGAAGAAGCGTAGCGACGAGAACATGTTTGCTCACAGCGTCCTCCGAATTGATTGTGGGCGCGAGAATACCGCACGCGATCCCTCCTGCGCGCCGTTCGTCCCTTCCGCACCCGATGCGCACCCTTCCGGAACTAGGTAGGGGGTCAGGTCTTCGTTTCGCTGGTTTGCCACCACACGTAGAGAGTTGGCGCCATGAACACCTCACGCAACCATGAAAAGCTCCACATTCGATGCAGGGGTTCTCTACTGGCTGTGGCGAACCAGCGAAACGAAGACCTGACCCCTTCCTAGATCGCCCCGATTCTCGTGCAGTGAATGAAGTCTGTGCTCGCCGGAACGTGTCCGGCGCCGCGGACGACGGTCGCGATCTGCCCGCGGTGATACGCGCCGTGCATCGCGACATGCGTGAGGATGTCACCCGCGTTGCTGCTCCACTCTTCACCCTTGCTGTTGCGGTAGCGAATGACCGACGCGAGGTCGGTCGACGGAATGACGCGACTCCACTCCGCGTGGAGTTTCGGCAGCTCCGCTTCGATCTGCCCGAGGTCGAGCGAGGGCCACACGGCCATCCGCGGCTCTGTTCCGCCGATCCGCGTAAGCCACACCCACTCGGCACGGACAATGTGCGCGAATAGCCGCAGTGCCGCGGGATTCGGCGCGTTTTTCAAATGCGCAACTTCCTCCCGGTTTGCCCAGTCGTCGTAGAGGAAAAGGCGGCGGAGATACTCATTCATGAGAAGAGTCTATCGCTCCACCCGGCGTAGAGTCCGCCTCTCGCTTGCTAGAATCATTCGCGTTGGCAAAGAAAGCGATCGTCTTCTCCTGCACCGACTGCGGCAGCCAGGCTCCCAAGTGGATCGGCCGCTGTCCGGACTGCAACGCGTGGAACACCTACGCGCAGGAAGACGTACCGACGCCACGCCCTGCAACGGCCATGAGCGCCTCGGCCGCGCCGGTGTCGATCGCGTCGATCGATACCGATCTCACTCCCCGACTTTCTACGCAACTGCCGAACCTCGACCGGGTTCTCGGCGGTGGGCTCGTGGAAGGCTCCGTCGTCCTCGTCGGTGGCGAGCCGGGCATCGGCAAGTCAACGCTGCTCCTCCAGGCCGCACAGGCGCTCGCCCAGATGCGGCCGGTGCTCTACGTCTCCGGCGAAGAATCGCCGCGGCAAATCGCGCTCCGGGCCCAACGTCTCGGCACCACGAACGCGAACATCCATCTTTTCAGCGAGACTTCTGTCGAGCGGATCATCGCCGAGACCGAGAAGATGAACCCGATCGCGGTCATCGTCGACTCGATCCAGACCGTCCACACCGCGAGCAACTCGTCGATGCCCGGCTCTGTCGGCCAGGTGCGCGACTCCGCCGGCGTGCTCATGGCGGCCGCAAAACGGCTCGGCGTTCCGTTCTTCCTCATTGGCCACATCACGAAAGAGGGAACGATCGCCGGACCGAAAGCGCTCGAGCACATCGTCGACACCGTCCTCTACTTCGAAGGGGAGAAATTTCAGAACTACCGCGTCATCCGCGCGTGCAAGAACCGCTTCGGTCCGGTGAACGAAGTCGCGATCTATGAGATGCACGACGGCGGACTCGAGGAGGTCGCGAATCCATCGGCGGCGCTTCTCTCGCAGCGAAGCAGCGCGCCGGGATCGGCAGTGATCGCAGCGATGGAGGGGACACGCCCGCTGCTCGTCGAAGTCCAGGCGCTCGTTTCGCCGACGAGCTTTCCCTCTCCGCGACGAACCGCAATCGGAGTCGATGCAAACCGCGTCTCGCTTCTCCTCGCGGTGCTCGAGCGGAAGGGCGGCGGCAAGTTTCTCGCGAACGATGTCTACGTGAACGTGGCGGGCGGTCTTCAGATCGATGAGCCGGCGCTCGACCTCGGCATCGTCGCCGCGCTCCTCTCGTCGCAACGCAACGCCCCGCTCCCCCACGATCTCGCGCTCTTCGGCGAGGTCGGCCTTCTCGGCGAGGTCCGGAGCGTCTCCCAGCCCGATCTCCGGGCGCGCGAAGCCGCGGCTCTCGGCTTCCGCCGCCTCCTCGCGCCCCATTCCAACGCAGCAGAGATCCGCGCGGATCTCGACGTGACCGGGATCCGCCGGATCGACGAGCTGGCCGCGATTCTCTTCAAGTAGGGCTTTACAAGCTCAGCCGCAATTATTTACACTGGGGGCGTCCAATTCCCCCGGGTTATGAAACGTCATCTCGTTTGCAGTGGGTGGGGCGGCAGGTTGGGACTGCTGGCGCTACTGCTTTGTCTTTCGCTTACCGGTTGCGCCACGGTGTCGCAGGCGCCCGCGAGCGTTCCGCCCCTGGCGATCACCGCCTCCGAGGAAGACGACTTCAGCCAGCTCATCGCGCAACTCCGCACAGATCTCAATGCATCGAATCGCCGTGAAGCTGCGCGTCAGCCAGACGTGACCGCTGCGAAGAGCGCGCGTGCGCGCGACGCAGAGTTCGCCGCGAAAGCGCGCGCGTTGTTCGCTCCGCTCTCCGGAATGCGGATGCCGGTTGTCGGCGTGCGGCCGGTCGATCTCGACGACAGCTGGGGAGCGCCTCGCGATGGCGGTCGCCGCCCGCACCGCGGCATCGACATCTTCGCGCCGCGCGGCACGTCAGTGGTCGCGTGCGCAGACGGAATCATCAGTTACATCGGCGAGCAGCCGAAAGGCGGCTACTCGGTGTGGCTAACGACCGAGAGCGGCACATCGTTCTTCTACGCGCACCTCGATCGCTGGGCGCCGGGGATCTACGAAGGGATGGAAGTCGCAAGCGGCGATCTCCTCGGCTTCGTCGGCAACACCGGCAACGCGCTCACGACCCCGCCCCATCTCCACTTCGGCATCAACTCGAATGACGAGATGGTGAACCCCTACCCCGTCCTCTCCCGCGCCGCCGTCGTGAAACGCGCTCAAGTGCGATCCACGCTCACCGGCGGCTACGGCACTCGCTAGCGCGACGCGCCGACGGCGAGCGCGTAATCGAGACGGTGGGCGCTCGCGATGCTCTGAACAGTACCGGCTGTTGGTTCCGAGTAACGACCTCTGGTCTTCCACCTACGAAAACCGCGCCCTAATCTCGACGCGCGCTGCGAGCGACCCAGCAACCCAAACATCTGCAGAAACTTGCATCCGTCATCCAACCGGAGTTTTCGAGGAATATGAGCCCGAACGATAGAATATGCGTCGGTATTGATGACGTCTAAAGCTACTAATACTGAGTTGGGCGGCTAGGGAAGGTAGAATAACGTCGGGGAGATAAGAATGACAGGAACCGCAACTCGTCGACCGGTGGCTTTCACTTTGGCTCTTGGGCTGTTGGGTGGCGGTGCGCTGATCACCACTGTGTGGTCCACCTCGCGAGGGCCAATGGTGCTCTTCCCATACGCAGCGCTCATTCTCGTCACGGCGGCTTACCTCCGCCTTGAGCATGTTCAGCATTTCACGCGGAGGTTCAGTCTCGCGCTGGGTTCCTTCATGGTCGCGACGGTGGTGCTCTACCTCTTCATCGGACTCGTTGCCGCAAAGACACTATTCGTCATCACGCCATGGGGTCACGCGTGGCGACTGGGCATCATGCTGGCAATCGGAGCGGCACTCAGCGCCGCGGTTGCTCAGCTCACAGCGACGCAAGAATCGTAGAAGGCAGCGGGCTTCGCGCGCGCCGCCCAACTCGCCGCTGCACTGGACGCGAGCCGGCGCGCGAATGCGTTGCGAGAGCTATACTTCTCGCCGTCGCCGGTTCGCGCCGGTGAGCTTCAAACGTTAGGCGCCATGAAGATCATCTTGCCCGCTTCAACTGTCTTATCTCGTTCAATTGTTAGACGTGGCGCGTCAAAGTGGCACGACGGGATACGCGCATGACCTTGGCTCGAGAGCTCTTGTTGCTGTTTGTCCTGCCGATCCCGATCGCGTCCATCACGTGGACCGTGACGCACGAAGAAGTGTTTCGAGAGCCTCGCGACTGGTGCGCCGCAAGAAGCAAATCGTGCCGGCGCCTCTACTCGCGCAAGTTCTTCTACCTGTTCACATGCGAATATTGCTTCAGTCACTACGTCACTGCCGTCCTCCTGTTCATCACCCGTTACAAGTTGCTGTTCGATGACTGGCGAGGCTATCTCATCGCGGGCTTCTCGCTGGTCTGGCTGGCCAACGTCTACATGAGCTTCTTTGGCAGGTTGCGTCTGGAAATCCGGGAGAATCGGATTGAAATCGCCGCAGCGGAGTCGAGAGAACTCGGTGATGTCAAGCCTGTGCAGAGAGGCCCGAAACAATCTGGGTAGTCGCAAGAGTCATGACACGCCTGCTCTGCAGGGCTCCACTTCTTGCTTGGAACCGGAGGTTTTGGCTATGAGGCGAAGCCTCACTCCGCGCGCTGTTGTTCGGATGCCGTGCGGATCACCACTTCGAACTGATTGAGACGCCTCGAGCGCACGCGTTTACTCGGGGTCGGCGGGATCGCCCGGCGTAGTTTCGATGCGGTAGAGAATGGCGAAGATGCGACCTGGAACCCACTTCCATCCTCCCCCTTTCTTGTCCAGTTCCGTCGCTCCAAGACTACCCAGATCGAAGCCGGCTTCGACTCCAATCTCCGCACCTGTCTCCGCACCATTGACAGTCGATCCGACGAGGGCACCGACGATGCCGAGAACGACGGCCGATGGCACGCCGAACACGGCATTCAGCGCGGTCGCACGCGATTCCTGGCGAGTCAGCTGGATCACCTTCGGCTCATATCCCGCGCGGTTAAGCGTCAGCTGGCAGGATTCGGCCGCACGCCGCACCCGAACCCTCGCTGGCGTCGACCCTGCGACGCTCGCCCCATCGCCGCAATCGACCTCGATCGCAGCGCCCGATGGGTATGAATCAACGGAGAGCACCTGATGACGCCCGTTCACCATGGTGGCGCAACCGGTCGTCAGAACGCACAGCAGGAGACCAGGCAGCATTCTGCTCATCACCCAATGATAGGCCGATCCCCCTCGCACGTCACACTCCAGTCGACCAGGATGTTTAGCCGCCGCAGTTCGAGGCTGGAGTTGACCCGGTTTCGTGGACACCTGAGGATGTTCAAAGGAGTCCACGAAACCGGGTCAACTCCACAAACCCACATTCTGCAGAACCTTGCGGGCGTCATCACGCCCGAGTTTTCGAGCAATATGAGCCGGAACAGTAGAATATGCGTCGGTAGCCATACCGTCTAAAGCTACTAATACTGAGTTAGGCGGAACGGCGACGCTTAGTTTTGAATGCACGCCCCATGGCCGGGAGTTAAACTATGAACGCAATCAAGGTCGTAGCAATCGTCCTCATCATCGCTGGCGTACTTGGTCTCGCATACGGCAGCTTCAGCTACACCAAGAACACAAAAGCGGTGGACCTCGGCCCGATCGAGCTCTCGGTAAAAGAGAAGAAGACGGTGAATGTTCCCGTTTGGGCGGGCATAGGAGCCATCGTTGCTGGTGGCCTCCTGCTCGTCTTCGGTAGCAAGAAACAATGAGCATGAACGGCCGAGAACATCGTTGACAAAGGTAGGTCCGGCGCCTAACGCAACGCGCGCCGGCCGTGATCCGCTCGCCCAATTCCGCGAGCGCTATGCTTCTGCGCGTGCGGTTCACGCCGGTGAGCTTTGAAACGTTAGGCGTCGCAGACTGTCGACGGCACTGGCACGGCAAGGGTCATCAGCGGATGTACAGGACGTGCGAGCTGGCTGCATCCGTGCCGGTGACAGACCCGATCATCAGTGGGCCACGAAAGCGTTGGATGGACGATGCCTTGCCAAGGGAATCAGCGAATGGAGAGGATCGAGTTACCCTGTTGCGGCTTGGCCCTGGCCGACGCTCGACGGCTGAAAGACCTTCCTCATGTGTATGGTTTCGACTTCGATCTGTTCCAATGTGGACAGTGTGCCCGTTATTGGGTGTACGCATGGCGGACGGTGGGGGGTTGGGAGGAGGCGACTGCGGAGGATGCCGAAAAGATGCAGGCACTCGAAGATAACGAGCTTCGAGCCTTCATGAAAGAATGGGCGCGATCGTTCGATTGACAGACCTCCGAGCGACGGTCGACGAGCAAGAACAAGTAATCCTTTCTGTCGCGCGCGGAAAATCTTCGCGCGAAGCGTTCACCGCATGGGTGCTCAAACACACCGTCTCGCAGGCTTGACGCCGGGCCACACCTCTGCGAGCGGTTCGAGCACGAACCTCCGCCGCTCATATCTTGGATGCGGAATCGTGAGCCGCGGCGTTCGCATCCGCAGCGCGTCGTAGAAGATCAGATCGAGGTCGATCGTGCGCGGCGCATTGCGGACGCCTCGCACGCGTCCCAGACCCTCTTCGATCGACTGCAGACCGTCCAGCAACGCAAACGGTGAAAGGGACGTGTAACCAACGACCACCATGTTCAGAAAGGCTGGCGATCCGACGGGCGCGTCGACCGCGGCCGTCTCGTGAACGCTGCTAACGCGAACCACGCGCACATGCGGGCTTAGAGCATCAACTGCGCGCCGCAGATTCATTCCGCGGTCACCGCGATTCGAGCCGAGCGCGATGACGACCGTGACCGGCACGTCAGTGCTCGACGTTGATGTCGTTCGTCAGCTCGTTCACGTCGTTGTAAGCGCGCGGAAAGAATTCCTTGAGCTGATCGCCCGCGCCATGCACCGCTTCCTCGATCCCTTCGGTGAACTCACCGGCGCGGAATCGGACCGTGAGCTTCGCCGCGATCTCGTCCCAGAACCCTGCCGGCACGAGCGTGTCCAGACCCTTGTCGCCGAGGATCACGAACCGCTGCTCCTCGCACGCCACGAAGAGAAGCACACCGTTGCGCAGCGCGGTCTTCGTCATGCCGAGGCGCTCGAAGGTTCGCTCCGCGACCTCGCGGATCTCGCCACGGGCTTTCGGCTGGATGTGCACGCGAATCTCGCCTGAGGTCTGTCTTTCGGCGGTTGCGACAGCGTCCGTGATCCGCTTCTGGTCGAGTCGCGCGAGGAACTCTTTCTGATTCATCACCAGCCTCCAGTTGCCCCGCCGCCGCCGAAACCTCCGCCACCACCGGAGAAGCCGCCGCCACCGCCAAATCCTCCGCCCCCGGAAAATCCTCCGCCTCCGAACGTGATCCCGCTGCCACCGCCCGGAAGGAAGAGCATCGGCCAGAAGCATCCGCCGCATCCCCCGCGTCCGCGGCGCCCTCGGCCCGTGAGCATCGGCACGAGGACGAAGAATACGAATAGAAGAATGAGGATCACGGCGTAGGGCGGAAGGGCGACTGATTGAGGCTGCCCACCGGGGCGGTTCAGCGGCTCGACTGGCGCCTCCCCCTTCGTGATGCGCGCGATGATCGCGTCGGCGCCGGCGTTGAATCCCCCACCCCAGTCGCCTGTCTGAAAACGCGGCGCCATCACCTCGCGGATCACGCGGGACGAGAAGGCGTCAGTGATCGTCCCTTCAAGACCGTAGCCGGTCTCGATCCGCACCTTCCTCTCGGCGCGAAAAACGAAGATCACGAGGCCGTTGTCGTACTTCTTCTGGCCGACCTTCCAGCGCTCAACCGCGCGGATCGTAAAGTCCTCGATCGACGCACCATCGAGCGAGGGGAACGTGTAGATGAGGAACTGCGCGCCGCTCTGCTGCTCGAACGTCTGCAGCTTGCTGTTGAGTCCAATCGCCTCCGCCTGGCTCACGAAGCCGGCGGTATCGGTGAACCACTGTTTCGGTGCCGGCGGAATCTCGAGCGCTCGCGCGGGAAGCGTGAGCGCGAGAAAAAAAGCTAGTGCGAGAAGGAGAGGAGTGAAGACTCTGCGGGATTCACCCCTCATCCTTCATCCCTCGCACCTTGTTTACCGCGTACCCGTCGGCACAGGAGCCGCCGTCGAGGTTCCGAAATTGAAATCCACCTGAGGTGCCTGCTGCGATCCCGCCACGCCCTTGAAGTAAGCCTTCTGCTTGAAGCCGCTCATGTTCGCCACGAGGTTCGCTGGGAAACGGCGGACCGCCGTGTTGAACTGCTGCGCGGTGTCGTTGTAGCGCTGGCGTTCGACCGCGATGCGGTTCTCGGTTCCTTCGAGCTGCGACTGCAACTCGAGGAAGTTCGCATTCGACTTCAGGTCAGGATAGCGCTCGACGACGACTAGCAGCCGCGAGAGCGCGCTCGTGAGCCCCTGCTGAGCGTCGGCGAACTGCTGCATCGCGTTCGCGTCGTTCGGCAGTCCGGCTGCGGTCGGAGGACCACCAGTGGGCGCGGCCACCTGGCCGACGCGCGCTCGCGCGTTCACGACCGCCTCGAGTGTCGACTTCTCGAAATTCGCAGCGCCCTGAACCGTGCGCACGAGGTTCGGGATCAGATCGAAACGCCGCTGATACTGGCTCTCGACCTGCGCCCACTGCTGATTGACCTGTTCCTCGAGGCCGACCAGGTTGTTGCGCACACTGACGAAATAGCCGCCAAAAATGACCAGCGCGAGAATCAGCGCGCCAACGCATCCCAATAGCCCGACTTTTCCCATCAGTAGTCCTCTTCCTCTTCTTCCGCTTCTTCTTCGCGTCCGTCCACGGGAGCGACGACCTCTTCGTCCTCGTCTCCCTCACCTGCGGCGACTGCGGGCTCGGCTTCCGCTTCCGCTTCGAACTCAGGCTCTTCGATCACCGGCGGCGGGGGTGCTGCCACCCTTCCCTTCCGGCTCGACGTCGCGACCGGCTTGTCATCCGCATCGCGCTGATCGGCGCCGCACTTCGGACAGAGTGGCTCCGGCTTGCCAAGATCGTAAAATTTCGTGTGGCAACTGTAGCAGGTGTACTTCTTCCCCAGATCCGCCATCGGTTCGTTGACTCCCCTTCTGAAAAGCGGCGAAACGTTAGCATCCGCATCCGGGAGTGTCAACGAAGCGCGCGTTAAGCGGGCGTTGCATTTTCAACGCCGTCATTTCGAGGCGCGCTGCCAGCGAGGAATCCGGGCGGAGGCTTTCGGCCCGCCACCCGGATTTCCCGCTATGACTTCAATTCGATTTCGGTGCCGCCTGCGCGGCCTGCGCCGCCGCATTTCCCGACAGTCCGTCGCCGCCGCGCGCCCGCATGTCGGCCGCGAGAGCCGCGAGCTTCTGAGCCTCGGGGAAGAGCTCGAGCGCTTTCTCAACCTGCGTGTCGCCCTGCAGGCGATACGGATACGACGCATCGAAGCCGTACTTTGCGGCGACGATCTCCGCTTTGAGCGCACGCTCGACGTAGGTCCGGTCGTCGGCCTTCGCCATCGCCTGGCGGATCTCCTCGATCGGCGCGATGTCGTTCGACGCCGCGTACTGCATGAATTCTTCGAGAATCGCAGTCGAGACCGCGACATCCTTCGTCAGATTCGGATGCTTCGCCGCGTATTCGACGGCGTAGTTGAAGATCGCGCTGCGGACTTCCAGAAGCTGCGTGGTGCGCGTGAGTTGCGGCGGCTTCACGACGAAGTCGGGCGTGATCCCGCCGCCGCCGTAGACCACGCGTCCCGTCGCGGTCTTGAACTGCTGGCGCTCCGACAGCGGAGCTTCCGGCGAGCTCTCCGTCGAGTCATCCGCGACGTAGTAGTCGTAGAAGGAGCTGTAGTCACGCTGGATGTTGCGTCCCGCCGGCGTGAAGTATTTCGAGGTTGTCAGCGCGAGCCCTGCGCCGTACTGCAGCGTGTAGACGCTCTGCACGAGACCCTTCCCCCAGCTCGTCTCGCCGACGACGAGGCCGCGATCGTGATCCTGAATCGCACCGGCGACGATCTCCGACGCCGACGCGCTCCCGCGGTTGACGAGCACGACCACCGGCACGTCGATCTTCTCGTGCTTGCCCGGCGCAAGGAACTCCTGCGCCGAATCCGACGTGCGCCCCTTCGTGTAGACGATCATCTGCCCCTTGTCGAGGAAATGATCGGAGACGCCAACCGCCGCGTCGAGCAGCCCGCCGGGATTCTGCCGGAGATCGAGGATGAGCTTCTTCATCCCCCCCTCTTTCAGCTTCACCTCGGCTTCATCGAGCTCGCGCACGGTCGTCGAAGTGAAGTCCTTGATGCGGATGTAGCCGACGCCCGGACGCAGCATCAGCACGTTGGAGATCGAGTTCGTCGGAATCGCCGCGCGGATGATCGACAACGGGATCGGCTCTTTGAGGCCGACTCGCATGATCTTGATGTTGACCGTCGTCCCCTTCGGTCCCTTGAGGCGCTTGACGACTTCGTCGAGCGCGAGGTCTTCGGTCGCGACCCCTTCGACCTCGGAGATCACGTCGCCGGCGCGGATACCGAGGCGCGCGGCCGGTGTCCCTTCGAGCGGCGTGATGACCGTGACCTGGTCATTGCGCTTGGTGACGAGGATGCCGAGGCCATAGAAGGTTCCCTTCTGGCGGTCCTGCATCTCCGAGTACTCCTTCGGCTCGAGGAAGGAGCTGTGCGGATCGAGCGTCCGGAGCATGCCGTCCACCGACGAGTAGACGAACTTGTCGGAGCCGACGTCTTCGGCTGACCACGCCGTGACGGCGCTGAGCAGATCCGTGTACTCTTTGAGCCGCTTGTGCAGGTCGCCCTGCATCGGTGAGCCAAAGAGCCGATTGCCGTAGAATCCGCCGAGCATCGTCGCGCCGGCGAGCGCTACGATCAATGTGAGCGAAAACGTCCACTTCCGAGTTTTTCCGACTTTCGCCATGATTTTGAGCAGTTCCTCGCTGGTTGTCTCAACGCGATTATAAAGGTGGAGTATTCACAGGTGGTGAGGTGTTCACGCACACGTCACGCCGGTTAGGGGATTTCACGTCTATGTTCGGCTCGCTCGGGGTACCAGAGCTCCTTCTCATCATGGTGGTCGCCCTGATCATTTTCGGGCCCCGCAAGCTCCCGGAGATCGGGCGAACGCTGGGGAAGGCTCTCGGCGAGTTTCGCAAAGCGACCGACGACCTCAAGAACACGATCGAGCGGGAGGTCCGGATCGAGGAGTTGAAACAGATCGGACCGTCGATGCTCATCCCGACCGAGTCGGTATCAAGGAGTGAGCCAGAGGCGCCCGAAACTCCGGCAGCGCCCGAAACTCCGGCAGCGGCCCCTCCTCCTCCGCCGCCTCCCGTCGTGCCGCCCGCGACCGAACCGTGATGTCGATCGATATCGAAGCGGATTCCATGACCGACGGCGATCCCGAGCGCGACCTCAATAAGATGTCGTTCCTCGAGCACCTCGAGGAACTGCGCAAGCGGCTGCTCGTCTCCTTCATCGCGATCGGTGTCGGCTTCCTCGTCTGCTGGAGCTACTCGGAGCAGATCTTCGCGAAGCTGCAAGCGCCGCTGAGCGCGGTCCTGCCGCCCGGCGACACCCTCGCGTACAATCGCCTCACCGCGCCGTTCTTTCTGTACATGAAGGTCGCTTTCTTCGCGGGTCTCTTTCTCGCGGCGCCGGTAATCCTCTGGCAGCTCTGGCTCTTCATCTCGCCGGGGCTCTACCGCAAGGAGAGACATTACGCGGTGCCCTTCATCGTCTTCGCGTCGCTCTTCTTCATCGCGGGCGGCTACTTCGGCTACCGCATGATTCTTCCCGCGACGTGCGCCTTTTTCGTCGAGACCGGAAAGAACTTCAAGCAGATGGTGACGGTCGACGACTACTTCTCGTTCGCGAGCGTGATCATCCTGGCGGCGGGACTCGTATTCGAGACGCCCATCCTGATCTTCTTCCTCGCGCGCCTCGGCATCGTGACGCCGGCGTTCCTGATCAAGAAGTTCAAGTACGCGGTCGTGCTCTCGTTCGTGATCGCCGCGATCATCACGCCGACGCCCGACATGGTGACGCAGGCCGCGCTCGCCATCCCGATGATCCTGCTCTATCTCCTCGGAGTCGGAGTCGCGTACCTCTTCGCGAAAGCGGATCCAAAAGGAACCCCCGCGTCATCCTGAGCGAAGCGAAGGATAGAGGCCCCGCGGAGAACTACCGCTCGATCTCGAAGTCGGCGCTCAAATCCGGCAGCGCTTCGTTGAAGATCACGACGGTTTCAGCGATCGGGAACAGCACGGTGTGATTCCGCGACTGCACCTCGAGGATGACCTCGTAGTACCCGTCCGGGCTGATTGCGACGAGCCGGCCGGGCTTGCCTTTGACTTCGAGCGTGCCGTTGAAAACTGAGACTTTTGCGGGAATCTCCATGCGCGCTCCATGATGGAGGGGGAGCGGAGCGGAGTCAACAGTCGGCGAAGAGAGGTGGAGGACAAGCGGTTCGCCTGTCCTCCACGAATCACGACTGCTTCTTCACTGCTTTTTCGTTTCGCCCTTCGGCGCGGGCGTCGCGGCCGGAGCAGCGGGAGCTGCCGGCGGCGCGGGCGGCGCAGGAGGCGCAGGAGGCGCAAAGTACGCTTCGTTGAACGTCGCCTTCGCCTCGGTCTTCATCGCGTCGAGGCGCTCCTTCACGAGACGCTGGCGCTCACGCTGCTCCAGCGTGGTCTTCACCTCGGCGAGCGGCGTGGTTGTGTGCTCTTCGATTTTGATGATGTGGTAACCGAACTGCGTCCGGATGACCGGCGTGACTTCTCCGACCTTCGCGTTGAATGCGGCCTTCTCGAATTCATCGACCATCTGGCCGCGGCCGAACGAGCCGAGGTCTCCGCCACGTGCGCCGGAACCGACGTCGTCTGATTCCTTCTTGGCAAGCTCCTCGAAGCTGCCGCCTGCGGCGATCTGCTTATGAATCGAGTCGGCTTTCGCCTTCGCCTCTTCCTCGGTCAGCTCTTTTTTTCCAGCCTGTGCGGCCGGGCTGCCCTTGAACGCGATCAGGATGTGGCGCGCCTTCACCTGCTCGTACTCAGCTTTGCCCGCGTCGTACGCCTTCTGAAGGTCCGCGTCAGAGACAGTGATCGACTTCTCGATGCGGTTGAGCTGCGCATTTGCGACGAGGTTCTCGCGCATCAGGCTGAGCTGGCGGACCACTTCCGGATCCTTGTCGAGCCCGTTCTTGATTCCTTGCGCTGCGAGCATCTTCATCCGCAGGTAATCCTCGGCGAATTGCTTCTTGCCGGCACCTGAAGCGAACTGCTGATACTCGGCGGGAAGCGTCTTGAGCGCTCCCTCGAACTCCGACTGGCGGATCGTGACATCGCCCGCGGCGACGACGATCGGATCAGCCGGCTTGTCCTGCGCCAGGGCCACGACGGCCGAGAGCGCAAACACGATGATCGTGACGATTTTCTTCACATGTTCTCCTTAGATTCTTAGATTCCAGGTTGGGGGTCAGGTCTTCGTTTCGCTGGTTCGCCACGCGGTGTAGAGAACCAGCGAAACGAAGACCTGACCCCTAAACAATATTCTTCAAGGCCTTCTCGATCCGGGCGACACCTTCTTTGATCCGTTCCATTGAGGTGGCGTAGCTGATCCGGATGTACTCGTCGGCGCCGAAGGCCGCACCTGGAACGACGGCTACTCGGGCTTCATCGAGGAGGAAGCTGGCGAAGGAGCCGGAGTCACGGATGGAGCCTTTCCCGAAAAATGAGGAGACATCGGGAAAAACGTAGAACGCGCCGTCTGGATTTGCGCAGGTGATTCCGGGGATGCGATTCAACGCGGGCACGAGCCATGCGCGCCGCTCGCAGTAGGCGGCGTACATCTTCTTCACATCCGCGTCGTCGCCGCTCAACGCCTCGATCGAGGCGACCTGCGCGATGGAGCTCGGATTCGAGGTCGAGTGACTCTGGATCTTGCCGAGGGCCGCGATGATGTCCGGGTGCGCGATCGCATAGCCGAGGCGCCAGCCGGTCATTGCGAAAGTTTTTGACATCGAGTTCACGATCACGATGTTCTCGGGATGCTTTTCGAACCAGCGGATCGCTGAGGCGTGCACACTACCGTCGTAGACGAAGAGCTCGTACGTCTCGTCAAAGACGAGGAAGAGGTCGCGCGCGATACAGAAGTCGGCGATTTTCGCCAGCTCCGACTCTTCGATCACGGCGCCGGTCGGATTGCATGGCGAGTTGACGATCACGCCGCGGGTGCGGCTGGAGACGGCCGCCTCGATCGCGGCGAAGGTCGGGCGGAACCGGTTCTTCGCATCGACCGCCGTGAAGATCGGCGTCCCTCCGGCGAACGACACCTGATCCGGAAAGCTCACCCAGTACGGTGTCGGGATGATGACTTCATCCCTCTCGTCGACCAGCGCGAGCATGAGGTTGAAGAGCTCCTGCTTGCCGCCGCTGCCGGCGATCACGTTCTCGGTGCGAAGCTTCGTTCCGTACCGTTTGTTGTAGCGTCCTGCAATCGCGTCGCGGAGCGCTTTCGTTCCGCTCGCGTTCGTGTAGCGAGTGATGCCCTCGTCGATCGCCCGCTTTCCGGCCTCGCAGACATTCGCAGGCGTGCGGAAATCGGGCTCGCCGGGGCCGAAGTCGACCACGTCGACGCCCTGCGCGACGAGCGCCGTCGCGCGGTTCAGCACCGCGAGCGTCGGGGACTCCTGCATACCGCGGACGCGGTCTGAGAATCGGATTTCTGGTCGGATGGCGATCGTCACGAGATCTTTCTTCTCGTCTTTTATCACTACGAAAAGCGTCGCGCCATCGTCGCGCGAAGACCGGTCCATGCCGGCGGTGCCTTGCGCTCCAGCATCATCCTCACGATCTCGATGCCGCACCAGGCGAGATAGACCCAGATCATCGTGTGACGGCTCGCCGGTACGACGAACTGAATGAGCCAGAAAATGAAGAGCACGGCCGCCTCGTGCAGCCGGAGCTCGAGATTCATGAGCAGCAGAAATCCGAGGAAGCTCTGGAGGATCGTCAGCAGAATCTCCTGCCGCTGAAACTCATCGAAGACGAGCGGACGAAGACCGCCACTCATCGCGAAGATGATCGGAATCATCGCCGAGAGCACGCTCCATTGATTGATGTTCGACGACACCATGTTCATCAGGGCAACCGGCGCGGTCTTCACTTTCCTGGCCCAGTAGAACGCGCTCAGCTTTTCAGGAAACTCGGAGAGGAACGGCGCGACCCACTGCACGAAGACGAAGGTGGACACGCCAAGCGATGCGGAGATGGCGAGCATCGAGTTGAGAAACGGATGCGCCGCAAAGAAGAGAATCACGCCGCCAACGAGGAACAAAGACCAGATCGCGATCGATCGCATCGGGGGCTGCAGCGCGAGCACCTTGCGCGGTATGGTGCCGAGATCCTCGAGCGATTCCTCCGTCTCCTCTTTCGGCGGAATCTTCCAGAGAATCCATAAATAGAGGAAGTAGGAGCCTGCGAGCGGAATCGAGTCCCACACCGTAAGCGAGCCCTTCCACCAGACGAACACGAAGTAAACCAGCGGCAGAAAGAGACCGAAGACCTCGACCGAGTGTTCTTCCTCGAGACGAATCGTCACGAACTGGCGTGTGCGCTTCCATCCGAAGTACGCGGCGACGAAGTAGATCATCGGCCATCCGAGACCGACGAGCAGGCGGAGACTGCCGGTGAAGTTCGCGATCGCGAGATGCGTCTTCGCCGGATCCTTTCCCGCTTCCCACGCGATGACCGCTTCGACCGCGAATTCAGGGAGCGTCTGCAGCCACGCGAGGATCGCGAGAGCGAGTCCCTGCGACATCAGGAACTGCGCGGCCTCGGCACCCCACGCGATGACGAACGCCGAGATCAGGATGCTTGGGAAGGTCCAGATCGCAGACCAGGCGGAGATACTTGCCGCTTCTGCCGTCGCCTCCTTCACCAGCTTCAGTATCATCATGGGCCGGGCATTGTAATGAAAAGCATCTCGAGCCGGCAGAATTCGTGGTTCAAACGCGTGCGCGATGCGATTCGCGATCACGAGGACGAGATCGTCGTCGAGGGACCGAAACCGGTCGCCGATGCGCTCGCGCTTGGATGGAAGCCGGTGATGCTGATTCAGCGCGCGGGCGATGACGCCATCGGCGAGCCCTCCTTCCAGTTCACCTCGGAAATTTTCGACTCGCTCGCCGAAACCCGTTCGCCTCAAAACGTGATCGGTCTGTTTGCCCGTCCAACCGGCGACCTCGGCGCGATCCTGATGGACCCACGGCTCGTCGTTGCGCTCGACGGTGTGCAGGACCCCGGCAACGTCGGGACGATCGTCCGGCTCGCAGCGGCGTTCAATTGCGCAGGCGTTGTGCTGTTGCCCGGGAGCGCCGATGCGTTCGCGCCGAAGGCGATTCGGGCCTCGGCGGGCGCGGTGTTGAATGTTCCGATCGCGAAGACGACTGCGCGCGTGCTGATCGAATCGGGCCGCACGATGTACGCGGCCGATGCGCGTGGGAGCGATGCGGCGCTCAAGAAGAACTCGATCCTCGTGTTCGGAAACGAAGGTGCGGGCGTGTCGGATGAGATACGCCGCGCTGCGAAACCTGTGGCGATCAGGATGTCCGAGCGTGTCGAGTCGCTGAATGTTGCGGCGGCCGCGGCGATTCTGCTTTCTCGAAATTACGGCCAGGGAGGACGGAAAGCCGCCGGCTGAAGCCGGCGCCACGTCGCTCGCGAATGCTGCCACGAGCCA
>JAENWF010000047.1 GCA_016650215.1 Thermoanaerobaculia bacterium | reverse complement strand
CTTTTCTCGAAGTGATCGCGGACATCGAGGATCGATCGGGTGCCAATCTCCTCGTTTACTCGGCGATGGACGCACCCGAGGCGGCGCGAGCTTCCGGGCGATTAGGAAACCTGCTCCAGGCATCGGCACAGCGTCGGTTCAGCGAACCGTTCGTGATCGAAAGCGGCGATCTGGAGCGGATCAAGAAAGCAGCGTCGAAGATCGGATTCTCGGTGCGGCGCGGACGACGCTTCTTTCATCTTTGCCGTGAGTGCGACGAAGGAGAGGCGTTCACGCGTCTTCGCGCAGAGCTGCAGTGCGATGTCGCGATCGGCGTGGGTGGCTCGGTTGTCGATGCGGAGTTTCTGACGCGCGCCGATATCGCCATCGTCGTTCCCGGTCCGGACGGCACAGCCGATCCAGAGTTGGTGGCGAGGCTGCCGGACGCGCGCGTCGCGCCGGCACCGGGACCGGACGGCTGGGCAGCCGCGGTCGATGAGGTCCTGCGAAGTCTTGCGAACCCAAAGAAACGCGCACGACAGATGGCATCCTGAGAGGCTGTGAAAAAATCAAACCTTAGCGAAGCGAAGGGTCAATGGTGAGGACAATGCTGGGCGATGGGACCCCTCACCGGCCGTCAACACTTATATTTTCACAGCCCCTGAGGACGCCATCGGCGAGAGACGTTCGGAGCGATCAGATCCAGGCGATCCTGGAAGAGTCGCGCCAGACGAGCCGCAAATTTGTACGCGAACGTCTTCGGCAGCGACGGTACGCAGACGCGCCCCGGTGAGGTCATGTCGACTGAGAACGAGCTCGCGGTGATCTGGCTGGCGGCATTCGTCCTCATCATTGTCGCGATCTTCGACAAGAACCGGCGGTGACGCCGAGTTCGCCACACGTAGATGAGCGGTGCGAGGGATCACGATTATTATGTCGCGACATCGGGTGCGAGAAGCTCTTCTCGCAAGAGACGCTCGAGCGGTCGGGCCGCAGCTCAACAGGAGGTAATCGGTGCAGTCTCGCATCCGGCCCGGCCCGATATTCGTTTTCGCAGAGGAGGTCCTCGATGGGGATCTCTGAGCTCCTGATCGCGCTGCTGGCGATCTTCGCGGCCGCCAAGTTGTTCGGCGAGCTGGCGGAGCGCATCGGGCAGCCCGCGGTCCTCGGCGAAATGGTCGGTGGCATCGTCATCGGCGTTTCCGGACTGCACTTGATCGACGCCCACGATCCGCTCCTGCACGTCCTCGCGGAGCTGGGCGTCATACTTCTCCTGTTCCTGATCGGACTCGAAACCGATCTCAATCGGCTCCTGTCGGTCGGCGGCGCATCCGGCGCAGTCGCTACGGTGGGCGTCCTGCTGCCGTTTGCCGCGGGCTACGGAGTCGGCGCGTGGCTCGGCTATCCGACCACGGTCTCCGTCTTTCTCGGTGCCGCGCTGACCGCAACGTCGGTCGGAATCACGGCACGCGTTCTCTCGGACCTCGGTCACTTGAAGAGCGACGAATCGCAAGTGATCCTCGGCGCGGCGGTCATCGACGACATCCTCGGTCTAGTCTTGCTTTCCGTCATCAGCGCCGTCGCTGCGGGCGAAAAACTGACGGCGCTTGGCGTGACGAAGATCTTCGCGATCGCGTTCGGGTTCGTCGCCCTTGCAGTGATCGTAGGGTCGATGCTCGCGCCGCGACTGATCGCGCTCGTTGCACGCGTTCGAGTCGGGAAGGCACTGTTTTTTGCGTCGATCATGTTCGCGTTCGGCCTTGCCTACCTGGCGGATCTGGCCGGGTCGGCGCTGATCATCGGCGCGTTCGCGGCCGGTCTGATACTAGCGAAAACGGACCGCGGGCGCGACATCGAGCACGAGGTGTACGACGTTGCGCAATTCTTCATTCCGATCTTCTTCGTCTCGGTCGGCGCCGCCGTCGATTTGAAAGCGCTGAATCCCTTCAACGCTGACACTCGGCAGTTCTTCATCATCGGAATCCTGCTGACACTCGTAGCAATCGTCGGAAAGCTGCTCGCCGGCTACGCCGCGTTCGGCCGGCCGATGCGCAAGCTCGTGATTGGCGTGGGCATGGTGCCGCGCGGAGAAGTGGGTCTCATCTTCGCGCAGCTCGGTCTTTCCGCGGGGCTTCTTTCGACGGGTCTCTACAGCTCGGTTGCGATGATGGTGATGATCACGACGTTCGTCGCCCCGCCCGCGCTGCGCGCGCTACTGGCGAAGCAAGCAAGCGAGGACGCCGAGAGCGCGCTTTGCGATGTCGTGACGGAATCGATCGCGGACGACGACGAGCGGCGCGAAGGCGAAGGGTGCCACGAAAAAACGGCGGTGCGCTGACGATGAGCCAGTGGATGGTGTTCACGGGCTTCGACGGGTCGTTCGCCGCTGCGCTACCTGCCCTACACCGGCCGGTGTCGGCAGACAATTCCTGTGGAGCTGATCACGAGCAAAACCCTCGCGGAGATGCGCCCGCTGGCCGTTGCACTGGGGATCAGCGGGGCCTCATCGGCTGGCAAGGCGCGATGCTCGCGGCCGTGGCGCTCGCGGCGTACGTGTGGGCGCTCCGGGTCTATGGCGAGGGAGCCCACGCCAGAACGATCGCGCTTCTGGCGCTCGTCGCCGTGCAGCTCGGGCACACATTCAACTGCCGCTCGCGCGTCGCCTCAGTGTTCACCGGCCTGTTCGACAACCTCCACATCTGGGCCGCCGCGGCGACGGTGGTTGCGCTGCAGGGATTCGCGCTGGCGTTCCCTCCGATGGCACACCTTCTCGGCTTGACGCCGATCCGCGCGAATGATTTGATCGTCATCGCGATTTGCGCGCTCCTGCCGATCGCGATCGTCGAGATGCAGAAAGTCTTCGTTCGCGCCCGGCTCGATCACCGCGGCGCGTGACGTGGATGGACTGCACCGGAGCGGAGTTGAGCAACCAGCCGAATTTTCACAGCCATCCCGAATGAAGACGCGGCTTGATTGCGTCGTGCGGCAGCCCTCCGGGTTCATGGGAGGAGAACAGTCCAGCAGTGCATCGGCTGCCGCTCGGCGCCGCGCCTACTGCGCGACCTTCCACTTCCCGTCTTCGAAGGCGAATGGAATGGCCGTTGTTGAGGATGATCCGGTGACGACGCCGGGCTCCGAGGAGGTCTGTTCGCTCACGATGATGTTCAAGGTGGCCCGCTCACCTTCGATGATGAGCACTCCCCCTGCTTCGATCGCCGAGCGCAGAGACTTCGCGGCCGGCAGCATCTTCTTCACGAACGCTTCGCTCTCCTTTTTCTCCGAGGCCGGCAGCGTTTTCCACTCGGCCTGCGCCTTATTGGTGGTAAGGGCCCTCGCCTTGTCCATCTGACCGCTCTGCACGAGCGTCACGTACTGCATCGCGACGGCGGCGATCGGATGATCGAGGATCATCGCTCCGTGGATCCGCTGCTCGTTCCGCGGTTCGGTCACGGCACCGAAGACGACCGGCCCTGAGGCGCCGCGCCACTGGCTGCCCTCCAGCTCGTAATACGCGATGGCAGTCCCCGCCGCATCAAGATCGGCTCGAAGCTCGGCCTGATTGCCGTCGACTTTCAGGACGCCGCTTTTGCTGAGCGCCGCCTCGAACGCCGCGTAGGCGGGCGCGCGGAGCGGCATCATCTCGGCGAAGTCCTTCCGGTCGCTCGCGGAGGCGTTCTTCCAATCGGCCTGCTCGCTCGCGGTCCGCAGCGCGTAGACCTCGTCGATCTTCCCGGCGTGAACGAGCTTCACCTGTTTCAGCGCCAGCGCGCCGATGGGGTGCTTCATGATCGCCGCGCCTTTGATTTCCGTCGGCTCGGCGAAAGCCGTGGCGGCAAACAGACCTCCGGCAAGAAGAAACGCAACGAGTCCGGTCTTTTTCATGCGCGAGAGTTTAACGGAACCGCCGGCGCCGAGAGTCTCGCTACGATTTCCCTTCGGGGATCAGCACGCCAGCAATTGCAGTCGAAGCGATCCTCCATTCGAATCTGCGATCTGAGCGATGATTGCTGGCCACAGTGGCCTCACTCGACGATCTACGAATGAGCAGTGGCCGCGATGCAGGAGCGGCTGCGCCCGAGTTGGTGCTGGCATTGACGTGTCTGGCGGCATTCTTCATTCCGGAGGCTCGCTGCGCGCAATGTCAAACAGCTGAGCGAGGCGCTGGTGGTCGAGTTCCTCGCCATCCACGCGTTCCCGTTTCTCGGTGGGCTGGCCTTGCTCAAGCCAGCCCGGTGGTGGACAAACATCTTGCGCGCCTTGACGGTCGTCGTCATCGCCGCAGGGTATTCATACTTCGCATATGCCTTCGGAGCTGACGCCGTCGCGTCGTTCTGGATTCTCGCGATCACGACATATTTCGGATTCTTTGTCCACGATGCACCGGAGCAACGCAGGAAGATGCTGGTTTGCCGTGGGCAGTAACAGGAACGACCTGGCTCGTGGTAATGCTCGTCGGGTTGGTGACCGCGGACTTTTTCGAAATTCGGAGTCCGCGCAGAGAACCTCTGGTGGGGTTCCTCTTTTTCTGCACCTTGGCAGTGTTCGATTGGACCGGCTTCTACGACCGCACTCTCGCCTGGTACAAGCGGTCGCACCGCACCCCGTGAATTTCGAGCACCTCGAGCCGTCTGGACAGAGAATGGGGGCGCGGCTCGCCCAATGCGGAGCCATTAACGAGCTGACCAAGTTAAGATTCCCGCCTCACAACAACCGAACTCTCCAGCAGGAGGACTGATGGCTCATCGGCTGATCTGCACGATGGTTTTTCTTCTTTGCCTGGTCAAGACCGATCTGTGGTCCGGGACCAAGATGGCAAGCCCGCGGCACGCTCTCGACTCGCTCACGGCGCGCGAGATCGCGGCGGCGATTCAGGCGGTGAAGGGTTCGCCTCAATACGTCGCCGGCTCGTTGTTCGCGGTTGTCGCGCTCCAGGAGCCGCCGAAGCAACAGATTCTCACCGGCGATGTCTCTGCGCAGAAGCGCAGCGCGTTTGTCGTGCTGCTCGATCGTGATCACAACCGCACGAATGAAGTGGTCGTGAACCTGGCCGATGGCTCCATCGCAACATGGAGACAGATTCCCGACGTTCAGCCTTCGGTAGTCATCGAGGAATACGTCATCGTGCCGGAAATCGTAAAGGCAGATCCACGATTGCGCGAGGCGATGCGCCGCCGCGGAATCACGAACCTGGAGAACGTGAAGGTCGATGCGTGGGCGCCCGGTCATCTCGGGGATCTCGCCGACGGCTCGCGAATCGTGCGCGCAATTTTCTTTTACAAGGAAAACGCCGACTCGAACTGGTATTCGCGGCCCATCGAAGGAGTGGTAGCGATCATCAACCTCACGCGAAAGACGGTCATCGACGTGATTGACACTGGTGTGGTGCCGGTCTCCGCGGATCGTGGCGCGTTTGACGAAAAGGGAGTCGGACGACTCCGGACCGCACCGAAGCCGCTGCGCATCGTCCAGCCTCAGGGGCCGAGCTTCGAAGTGACGGGACATGATGTGGCCTGGCAGAAGTGGCGCTTCCACTTCGGTCTCGATCCCCGCGAGGGTCTCGTTCTTCACCGCGTCCGTTACGTCGACCGCGGCCGCGAGCGGTCGATTCTTTATCGCGCTTCACTCTCGGAGATGGTCGTTCCCTACGGCGATCCCGACGCGAATTGGGCCTGGCGCAGTGCCTTTGACGTCGGCGAGTACGGCATTGGCCGGCTTGCGTCCCCGATCGTGAAGGGAGCGGACGTTCCGGAAAACGCCGTGCTGTTCGACTTTCCTGTCGCTACCGACGCCGGCGACGTTCAGAACCTCCGCGATGCGGTCGCGCTCTACGAACGCGACGGCGGAATGATGTGGAAACACTACGACATCGATCGCGATTACAACGAATCGCGCCGCGGCCGCCAGCTGGTTCTCAGCTTCATCACGACAGTCGGAAATTATGACTACGCACTCAACTGGATTTTCCATCAGGACGGGACGCTGGAGTTCCGCGCCGATCTGACGGGGATCATGCTGACGAAGGGGGTGCAGGAACGACTCGCCTCTCATCATGGTGAGGCGGGTCACGCGCATTACGTCGCTCCCAATCTCGTCGCGCCGCACCACCAGCACTTCTTCAACTTCCGGCTCGACCTCGACGTTGACGGCACCACAAACTCCATCCGGGAGTCCAATACCTTCGCCGTGGAGGATCCGGAAAGTAATCCGCTGGGCAATGCCTTCGTCATGCAAGCGACGCCACTCGCATCGGAGCAGAAGGCACAGCGCGATCTCAGCTTTGCCACTCAGAGGAAGTGGAAGGTCATCAACTCGACGGTAAAGAATGAGCTCGGCGAAGCGACGGGTTACCTTCTCGCTCCCGGTGAGAATTCTCTGGCCTACCTCCACACCGCAGCTCCGGTTAGGAAACGCGCGTACTTTCTCAATCACCAGCTCTGGGTTACGAAGTTTCGTGACGGCGAGATCCACGCGTCGGGCTATTACCCGAATCAGAGCAAGGGTGGAGACGGTCTGGAAAGCTGGATCAAAGATGACGAGTCGCTCGCGGATGAAGATGTGGTGCTCTGGTATACGACCGGCGTGACGCACGTCCCGCGCCCCGAGGAGTGGCCGATCATGTCGGTGCATCAGACCGGGTTCAAGCTGCTTCCCGTCGGATTCTTCTCGCGGAACCCGGCGCTCGACATCCCGAAGGAGAAATGAGCGAAGGTCTGGTCAACTGATGGATCGCGCAAATTGGCTGAGAGAGCAGCCAATCGCGCGCGTCCGGCAATCGTCGATCGCGAGTCGCGAACGCTCCGCTTCATCACCCAGCCGGCTTCGGTTTCCTACCGCCGGACCGCGCGTCTTCGCGAGCTCGGACAGGTGTTGACGAACACCGAGACGCTGTCCGACAACAGGTTGGCCACCGCAAGGTCGGGCCTTCCGTCGCCGTTGAAGTCGCCCGTGGCCAACCCGAAGGGTCCCGTGCCGGACGCGCGATAGCTCGGCGTTCCGAACGTCCCGTCTCCGCTCCCCGGGAGGATGACGATGCGCGGCTCGTTGGCGTCCGACAACACAACGTCCCGTTTTCCGTCACCGTCGAAGTCGGCGATCGCGATGCCATTCGCCGAGGCGCCCCGGGTGTCGATGACCGCACCGACGCCTCCGGTCTGTGAGAAGCGAAAAACGGAAACCCAGGAGCCGGAGTGGTTCGTCATCGCCAGGTCGGTGATGCCGTCGCCGTCGATGTCGGTCGCCATCAGCAGGTGTGGGGGCCAGTTGACGGGCAGAGTCTCAGGAGAGATGTTCCCATCGGCACCGATAAGGATGAATCCGATCTCGAGCACGCCGGCCGCGCTGAGGGCGATGTCGATCGTGCCGTTGCGATCGAAGTCGCCGACCGCGAGCGATTGCGGTTGCGCGTTGCCGAGGTCCAGATTCTGCGGCGCGCCAAAACCGCCGGCTCCATCACCGAATAGAAAGGAGATATCGCTGCTGTTGAAGTTTGCCAGCACCGCGTCGAGTTTGCCGTCCGCGTTGAAATCGCCGAGGGCAAGAGCGATCGGGCGCGCACCCGCGGTGAAGAAGGCCGGCTCGGCGAACGTCCCATCGCCGCGTCCGAGAAGAATGGTGAGGCCCTTGAGCTCGGAAACGGCCGCGAGGTCCGGCTTGCCGTCGCCATTGACGTCGGCAATGAGGATCTGATCGAAGTAGTTGGGGGAGAAGACGCTCGCGCCGGCCACGAACCCGCCGCTGCCATTACCGAGAAAGACCGCGATGGACGCCGCACCGGCGACAGCGAGATCGATGCGGCCGTCGCGATTCAGATCTGCAGCGGCGATGGACTGCGGCGCTCCGGGGAAGTCGAACGAAGTGGCTGCGCCGAGAGCGCATTGCTCTCCGCGCATGGGTACGACGCCGAACAGGGCGAGGGCGAATACCACCAATCCGTCGCGCAACATCATTCTTCGACTCCGGAGGGAAGGTGACGATGGTAGCAGAGGTGGGCGCGGTCGATGAGAAGGGGCGGGAACGTTCATCAATGACTCCCGGCCGGGCCCGTGCGAGACTGAGAGCGCATGACAATGGATCAGCTCTTCAGCATCTGCAGCGGCCTGGCGGTCGTCGGGTGGGCTCTCCTGATCTTTCTTCCGCGCTGGCGATGGACGGAGCGTCTCGTTCTGAGTGGCTGGTGGTCCCTCGCGCTCTCCGCGGTCTACCTCTTCCTGATCGTGCGATTCATGCCCGGCGCAGCAGGCGGCTTCGGTTCCATCGCTGAAGTGCGGGCGTTTTTCGGGCTGGATGCGCTGCTCGTCGCCGGCTGGGTCCATTACCTCGCCTTCGATCTCCTGATTGGCGCGTTCGAGGTGCGGCAGGCGAAGGAGCACGGCATCCCGCACCTCCTCGTCATCCCTGCTCTCGTCTTCACGTTTCTTCTCGGACCCATCGGGCTGCTGCTTTTCTTCATCATCAAATCGGTGCGGCAACGGAAGCTGACAGGGGTGACTTCCTGATGGCGGCGCTGATTGTCGAGACACTTCGCCGTAACCGGCTGCTCGCCGTGATCGGCTTCGCCCATGTCGCGCTCTTTCTGGTTTTCATCGTCGCAAGCTTCCTCGACCCGACGCAGATCCTCGGCGTAAACCGCTGGCTCAAGCCGATGAAATTCGCCATCTCGATCGCAATCTTCACGATCACGATGGCGTGGCTGCTTTCGTACCTCGAACAGAGTTATCGCGCCGTTTCGGTCATCTCCGGCATCGTCGCCGTCACGATGAGCGGGGAGATCGTCCTGATCACGATGCAGGCGTTGCGCGGCGTTCGCTCGCACTTCAACCAGGACTCGCCGTTGGACATGGCCGTTTTCTCCGCCATGGGGATCCTCATCCTGACGAACACCGTCGCGGCCGGTTACGCCTGGATTCTGTTTCTCCTCAGGCCTGCGACCATCGGCGCAGCGCAACTGTCTGGTGTCCGCCACGGACTGATCGTCTTCGTGCTGGCCAGTCTCATCGGAGCGGTGATGGCCGGGCGTGGCGCGCACAGCGTCGGAGTCGACGACGGCGGCCCCGGACTTCCGATCGTGAACTGGAGTACCAGCGGCGGCGATCTGCGCGTCGCTCACTTCGCCGGGATGCATGCGCTGCAGGCGCTTCCCCTCCTCGGATGGATCCTCGATCGCCGGCGAACGACGGGCGGACGGCGCTGGGTTCAGTTGAGCGCGCTGGCGTTCACGGCTGTCACCACGCTCCTGACGATTCAGGCATTCGCGGGGAGATCGCTCCTCGCCCTCGACTGAGGGCGAGGACCGCCGGTCAACTCGCGGTGTTACGGCGGCGGAAGGAGCGTCAGCGTGATCTTTTCCGCGTACATCGTCGCGCGCACGGATGCAATAGCGTCTGTCGATGCAGGGTCAGTGCTGATGGACGTGATTCCGAGGCCAGTGAAACTGAGAGAGAGGAGCGTCCCTTTCAGCGTGCTGTCCAGATAGTCGAGCGTGCCGCTCTTCTCATCGGCATCCTCGTGCTGCCCCGCGATGACGAAGGTCTGGTGCCATGCGAACCAGGTCGTTGCGAATGCCTCGCTTCCCACGATCGACACGCTCGGGTAGTTGATCTTCGGGATCACTGGCGTGCAGAGAGAGCACTCGGCGTCGGGAGACGCCGTGAGCGGAATCGGGATGTCGATCTCCCCCACCGAG
>JAENWF010000046.1 GCA_016650215.1 Thermoanaerobaculia bacterium | reverse complement strand
GTTTGACGTCAAACGGGAACGGAAGACCGCCGGCTGAAGCCGGCGCCACGTCGAGCACGGCTCTCGTGGCAGCATTCGCGGTTGACGTGGCGCCGGCTTCAGCCGGCGGCTTTTCGTCCTCTCCAGTCTTCGCGGCTAAGAATGACAAACGCACCCGAGTCGCGCTACGGTTAGACGGTTAACGGTTAACAGCGGCCCCAACCCGCTAACGCACTCAATGAACTGGCTCCTCAAGAACTTCCTTCGCGGGCTCGTGATCGTCGTGCCGATCGCGTTGACGGCGTATCTCGTGTATCAGACCTTCACGGCGATCGACCGGATGTTGAACCTGAAGACGCCCGGGCTCGGGCTCGCGATCATCGTCGCCGGCATCCTCGCGGTCGGGGTGCTCGCCGGCAACTTCTTTGTAAGACGATTTCTGATGCTCACCGAGACGATCTTCACCAAGGCGCCGATCATCCGGATCGTCTACGCGGCGATCAAAGATCTGCTCGAAGCGTTTGTCGGCAAGAAGCGCCGTTTCGATCGTCCGGTCACCGTTTCGCTGATCGACGGAAGCGACATCCGGCTCTTCGGATTCGTGACGCGCGACGACCTCGGATCGCTCGCGATGCCGGGCCACGTCGCCGTGTACGTGCCGTTCTCGTACACGTGGGACGGCTGCCTGATCGTCGTGCCGCGCTCGCGCATCACACCGCTCGCGGCCGATTCGACGAGCGTGATGGCGATGGTGATGTCGGGCGGAGTGTCGCAGGTGTGAGACATCTCGTCACGCTCAACAGCAACGCGCGTCACTGAATCGCTGGTCTTGCACTGGCGCCGTTTTTCAGTATGATCGCGCAGCATTGCGCCAGGCGCATCGCCCCCACGTTTGTTTCTCGCTCGCTGCACGGTAGCTGACCGGAATGGCGCAGATTTTCCACCGTAGTGCCAACACGCTCTCTCGCGTCACGATCTTCGGCGCGATCTTCATCGCCGGTTTCGCTCTCTGGGTGATCGGCGGGATCGTCCGTTCTCCATACTTTACCAACCAGGGCATCCAGCGCGAGCAGCCTGTTCCCTTCAGCCATCAGCATCACGTCGGCGGACTCGGGATCGACTGCCGCTACTGCCATACCTCGGTCGAGACCTCGAATTTCGCCGGTATCCCGCCAACCTCGACATGCATGAACTGCCACTCGCAGATCTGGACCAATGCCGACATGCTCGCGCCGGTTCGCGCGAGCTTCGCGAGCGGCCGTCCGCTCGTCTGGAGCCGCGTCCATCGCCTTCCTGACTTCGTCCACTTCAATCACAGCATCCATGTGAACAAAGGTATCGGCTGTGAGAGCTGCCACGGTCGCATCGACAAGATGAATCTCACGTACCAGGCCTCACCGCTGACGATGGAATGGTGCCTCAGTTGCCATCGCGCGCCTGAAAAGCACATCCGCCCGCGCGACCAGGTCTTCAACATGGGCTACCGCCCGGCGAATCAGCAGATCGACGGACCGCGGCTGGTCACCGAATACAACGTCAAGAAACTGACGAGCTGCTCGACATGTCACTACTAAGCGCCCTCGGCCCTGAAAAAAAATGAGCGACACGAAAGAACTGAATTTCACCGACTTCCGCGAGCGCATCGGCGATCTGCGCGGCAAGGAGTACTGGCGGAGCCTCGAAGAGCTGTCGCGCAGCGAGGTTTTCGACGACTTCTTTCACAGCGAGTTTCCGCAGCAGGCGCTGGCACTCGACAAGGGCGTCGACCGCCGCGACTTCGTGAAGCTCATGGGTGCTTCGGTCGCGATGGCAGGCCTCACCGCATGCCGCCCGCCCGACGAGAAAATCATTCCGTACGTGAACCAGCCCGAAAACCTCATTCCAGGCAAGCCGATCTTCTTCGCTTCCGCGATGCCGCTCGGCGGTTACGCGAAGGGCGTGCTCGTCGAGAGCCACATGAACCGGCCGACGAAGATCGAGGGGAATCCCGACCATCCGTCATCGCTCGGCGCGAGCGACGCGTTCATGCAGGCGTCGATCCTCGGGCTCTACGATCCCGACCGCTCGCAGGTCGTCCGCCGCACCGGCGAGATCGCGACGTGGAGCGAGTTCATCGGTGCGATCCAGCCGGTGCTCGCCGGCGCGAAAGCCAACGGCGCCGGACTCCGGATTCTGACGCAGACCCTCACCTCGCCGACCCTCGGCTCGCAGATGCAGGCTCTCCTTACGCAGTACCCGGGGATGAAGTGGCATCAGTGGGAAGCAGCAGGCGGCGATAACACGCGTGAAGGCTCGCGCCAGGCATTCGGCAGCTACGCAAATGTCATTTATGACTTTACGAAAGCGAACGTTGTCGTCTCGCTTGGCTCCGATTTTCTCGACGAGGGTCCGGGGCATCTGCGCTACGCGCGCGACTTTGCATCTCGCCGACGCGTACGCCACGGCAAGACGACGTCGATGAACCGGCTCTACGCGATCGAGTCGAGCGTCTCGAGTACCGGATCGATCGCCGATCACCGTCTGCCGGTCAAGCCATCGGAGATCGCGCGCATCGCGCAGGAGATTCTTGCGTGTGTGAATGGCGGTGGCGCTACGACGCCGTTCATCGCCGCGCTCGCGAAGGATCTCGCTGCGAATCGTGGGGCGTCGATCGTCGTCGCGGGCGAGGAGCAGCCGCCGATCGTTCATGCGATCGCCCTCGCGATCAATCAGGCAGCCGGCAACCTCGGCGCGACCGTGATGATCACCGACCCGGTGGAAGTCGCGCCGGTGAATCAGCTCGAGTCGCTGCGACAGCTCGTCACCGACATGAATTCGGGCGCAGTGAAGGCGCTGATCATTCTGGGCGGAAACCCGGTCTTCGACGCGCCGGCCGACTTCAACTTCAAGGGCGCGCTGCAGAAGGTTCCGTTCCGCGCCCACCTCAGTCTCTATTACGACGAGACCTCGATGCTCTCGCAATGGCACATCCCCGAGACGCACTACCTCGAGACGTGGGGCGATGCGCGCGCGCACGACGGCACGGTCACGATCATGCAGCCGCTCATCGCGCCGCTCTACAACGGCCGCGCCGCGATTGAAGTTCTCGGCGCTCTCATCGGCGGAATGGACGCAACACCGTACGCGACTGTTCGCAACTACTGGTTCGGCCGCGGCGCGAACGAGACGTCGTGGCGCAAAACGCTCAACGACGGATTCGTCGCTGGCTCGGCGGCTCCGGCCCGCGGCGGCTCGGTGTCGGGGTCGATTCCTCAGATCGCTCCGGCGGTCGCGAGCGGCATCGAGATCGAGTTGCGCCCCGACCCGACGATTCACGACGGACGCTTCGCGAACAACGCGTGGCTGCAGGAGTTGCCGAAGCCGCAGACGAAGGTGACGTGGGACAACGTCATGATCGTCGGTCCGCGCACGGCGCAGGAGATCGGCTACGCCCCCGAGGAGCGCGAGCGCCTCGTCAATGAGAAGCGGACGCGGCTCGCGGAGATCGAGTATCGCGGCGTTCGGATGATGCTGCCGCTCTGGGTCGTTCCGGGTCACGCCGAAGGCACAGCAACCATCTGCTACGGATATGGGCGTGAGCAGGGAGGCCGCATCGCTAACGGTGCCGGCTTCAATACCTACCCGTTCCGCTTTTCGAATGCACTCAACGGCGGGGCAGGAGCGCGGATCACCATCCCCGCGCGCGATCCGTTCAAGGTCGCCTGCACGCAGGAGCATCAGTCGATCGATCCGAAGGACGTCGGCGAGCGCGGCATCATTCGCGAAACGTCCTTCGCCGAGTATCAGAAGAATCCGCATTTCGTACACGAGGGCGGACACGAGCTCGAGAAGGTCCACGGCAAGGACTCGCTCTATCCGGAGTTCGAGTACAAGCAGCACGCCTGGGCCATGGCCATCGACACCTCGGTCTGCACGGGTTGCAACGGCTGCGTTGTCGCCTGCCAGTCGGAGAACAACATCGCGACCGTCGGGAAGGAAGAAGTCGTCCGCGAGCGCGAGTTGCACTGGCTCCGCATCGACCGCTATTACAAGGGCGACATCGCGAACCCCGAAGTCTTCCATCAGCCGGTGCCGTGTATGCAGTGCGAGGCTGCGCCCTGCGAGCCGGTCTGCCCCGTCGAGGCAACGTCACACAGCGAGGACGGCCTCAACGACATGACGTACAACCGCTGCGTCGGTACGCGCTACTGCTCGAACAACTGCCCGTACAAAGTGCGACGCTTCAACTTCTTCCAATACGCCGACTACGACACGCCCTCGCTCAAGCCGATGCGCAATCCGGACGTCACCGTCCGCACGCGCGGCGTCATGGAAAAGTGCACCTACTGCGTGCAGCGCATCAATCACGCAAAGATCGAGGCGGAGAAGCAGAACCGCCGCGTCAAAGACGGCGAGATCGTCACAGCCTGCCAGCAGGCTTGCCCCACACAGGCGATCGTCTTCGGCGACATGACTGACCCCTCGAGCGAGGTGGCGAAGCTGAAAGCCGAGCCAACGAACTACACCCTGCTCGAGGAGCTGAATACTCGCCCGCGGACTACGTACCTGGCGACGATTCGCAATCCGAATCCGGAGCTCTTGGCGTCCGCTCCCGTGTTGGAAGAGCACCACTGATGAGTGAGGACGAAATGCAAAATGCAGAATGCAAAATGCAAAATGCAGAAATAGAGACGATGTGTCTTTTTGCATTTTGCATTCTGCATTCTGCATTCTGCATTTCGTCCCCTGGTGTTTCCGAGTAACGAACAATGGCAACCACCAAAGACACCACCCCCGTCCACGAGGTCCGGCCTGTCACGCAGGAGCTCAGGATTCCTGCGCGCTACCTTCCGACGCCGACGATCGGGCCGGGGCACTCGTTTGCCACGATCACCGATCACATCAGCACGATCGTCCTTCGCAGGAAGACACCGATCGGCTGGTTCATCGGGCTGCTCATCGCAATGGGCGGCGTGGGCCTGCTCTCGATCTCCATCACCTGGCTGCTCGTCAAGGGCATCGGCATCTGGGGCATCAACCATCCCGTCGGATGGGGCATGGACATCATCAACTTCGTCTGGTGGATCGGGATCGGACACGCGGGCACGCTGATCTCGGCGATCCTGCTGCTGCTCCGTCAGGAGTGGCGGACGTCGATCAACCGGTTCGCCGAGGCGATGACGCTGTTTGCGGTTGCATCGGCGGGACTCTATCCGGCGCTCCACACGGGTCGCCCGTGGTTCGATTACTGGCTTTTCCCGTATCCGAACACGATGGGACTCTGGCCACAGTTCCGGAGTCCGCTGATGTGGGACGTGTTCGCGGTCTCGACGTATGCGACGGTATCGGCGCTTTTCTGGTACGTCGGGCTGATCCCCGATCTCGCGACGCTGCGCGACCGCGCGACCAACATCTGGGTCAAGCGCGCGTACGGTGCGTTTGCTCTCGGATGGCGCGGTTCCGCGAAGCACTGGCTCCGGTACGAGCATGCGTATCTGCTACTCGCAGGCCTCTCGACACCGCTCGTGCTCTCGGTTCACACGATTGTGTCGTTCGACTTCGCGGTCGCTCAGATCCCCGGATGGCATGCGACGTTCTTCCCGCCGTACTTTGTCGCAGGCGCGGTGTTCGCGGGCTTCGCGATGGTGCTCACGCTCGCGATCCCCGCGAGAAAGTTCTTCCGCCTCGAAGACTTCATCACGATGAAGCACCTCGAGAACATGGGAAAAGTGCTTCTCGCGACGGGACTGATCGTCGTCTATGCGTATGCGATGGAATGGTTCTACGGCCTCTACAGCGGCAACGCGTTTGAGGGCTACATGCTCAAGAATCGCGCGACCGGCCCGTACGCGAAGATGTACGTTGCGCTCTGGGTCTGCAACGGGCTGGCGCCGCAACTCATGTGGTTCAAGCGTTTCCGGACGAGCACCTTCTGGCTCTTCGTCGTGGCGATGTTCGTCAACGTCGGCATGTGGCTCGAGCGCTTCGTGATCATTCCGGCGTCGCTGCATCGCGACTTCCTGCCGTCGTCGTGGGGCATGTATCACGGCACGTTCTGGGACTGGAGCATGTTCATCGGCTCGATCGGTCTCTTTTTCTCGCTTCTCTTCCTCTTCGTGCGGTTCCTGCCGATGATCTCGATCTTCGAGATGCGCACGCTGCTGCCTGAGGCTCAGGCGCATTCGCATGAGGAGGCGCACTGATGGGCGGCATCGGCAAACCGATCACAGGTCTTTACGGAGTGATCGCGGAGTTCAGCGACGCGCAGGCGCTGCTCGATGCTGCGAACAGCGCGCGCGAGGAGGGCTACACCGAGATGGATGCCTTCTCTCCGTTTCCGATTCACGGGCTCGCGGAAGCGGTCGGATTCGCGAAGACGGGGCTTTCGGCGGTTGTCCTCACGATGGGGATCCTCGGCGGCATCGGCGGATTCTTCATGTGCTGGTACGCGAACGTCATCAGCTACCCGCTCAACATCGGCGGTAAGCCGTACAACTCGTGGCCTGCGTGGATTCCGATCGCATTCGAGTGCGCAATTCTGCTTGCGGCGCTCGGCGCCGTCTTAGGCATGCTCGCTCTCAACGGCCTGCCGATGCCGTATCACCCGGTCTTCAACGTGCGCCGCTTCGATCAGGCGTCGCGCGACAAGTTCTTCCTCGTGCTGCAGGCGAGAGATCCGAAGTTCCAGCTCGACGAAGTCCGTGACTTCCTCGACAAGTTCAACCCGCGCGAGGTGGTCGATGTCCCGTGGTAAGAGCGGGCGCTTCGCGCCCGAATGCAGAATGCAAAATGCAAAATGCAAAAAGGGATCACCCCTCATGCGCAGGATCCTTTTTGCATTTTGCATTTTGCATTTTGCATTCTTCTCCACAGCGTGCCGTCAGAAGATGGCCAACCAGGCGCGCTACGATCCGCTCGAGCCGAGCGACTTCTTCGCAGACGGCATGGCGTCTCGTCCGCGAATCGCGGGAACGGTCGCGCGCGGCGAGCTGCTCAACGATCCATATCTCGAGACCGGAAAGATCAATGGGCAGGATGGCGACGGGTTCCCCTTTGCAGTCACGGGCGCGACGATGGATCGCGGCCAGGAACGATTCAACATCTATTGTGCGCAATGCCACGGGCGTGCGGGAGACGGCAACGGGATGATTCCTTCGCGTGGTTTCCGCAGGCCGCCGTCGTTCCACACGCTGACGCTGCGTAGTGCGAAGACAGGACATTTCTACGACGTGATCACGAATGGATTCGCTTCGATGCCGGCGTACCGGACGATGATTCCGGTGCATGACCGCTGGGCGATCGTTGCCTACATCCGCGCGCTGCAACTCAGTCAGAGTGCGACCGTCGCGGATGTTCCGCTGGGGGAGCAGGCGAGACTCAACGCCCCGGTTCCCGCCGCCGTGCCGCAGCACGGGGGTGCTCATTGACGACGACGCAGGCCACAGGCATCGTGCGCGCGCAGGTTCCTGCGCTGATCGTCGGGATCCTGGGTTTCATCGCCGCGATCATCGGCTGGGTCATGAACCCGGCCGAGTTCTATCGTGCCTATCTGCCGAGCTACCTCTTCTGGTTCGAGATCGTCGCCGGCTCGCTCGCGATCCTCATGCTGCAGTACGTGACGGGCGGAGAGTGGGGCGTGCTGATCCGGCGTCCTCTCGGCGCCGCGGCGCGCACGATGATCGTGATGGCCGTGCTCTTCATCCCGATCGCCATCGGCCTGCCGCACATCTACGTGTGGGCGAATCCGGAAATCGTTGCGAACGATCACCTGCTGCATCTCAAGCAGCCGTATCTCAACCCGACATTCTTCCTGCTCCGCGCAGCGATCTACTTCGCGATCTGGATTCTCTGGGCGTGGCGCATTCGGGTGCTGTCTCTCCGCTTCTACGAGGATCGCGCGCCGGAAACCGAGATCTCGCGCCGCAAATGGAGCGCCGCGGGACTTCTCATGATCGTCCTCACGCTCACGTTCGCCTCGATCGACTGGGTCATGTCGCTCGAGCCGAAGTGGTACTCGAGCATGTTCGGCATCAGCTTCACGATCGGGTGCGCACTTTCTGCATTTGCATACGTGACGTTCCTGCTCACGCAACTTTCGAAAACGAAAGCGATGTCCGGCATTCTCAAGCCCTCGCACCTGCGCGACCTCGGCAATCTGATGCTCGCGTTCGTCATGCTGTGGGCCTACACGGCGTTCTCGCAGTTCCTCCTGATCTGGTACGGCAATCTGAAAGAGGAAGTCCCTTACTACCTCAAGCGGCAGCACGGGACGTGGGGTGTGATGGCGGCGGCACTCGTCATCTTCCACTTCTTCCTGCCGTTCTTTCTGCTGCTGATGCGCACGATCAAGGACCGGCCGAACACGATCGCCATCGTTACGGTCTGCATTCTCGCGATGCGCTACATCGAGATCTACTGGCTCGTCGGACCGGCTCACTACCCGGAGAGCTTTTACTTTTCGTGGATGAGCATCGCAGTGCTGATCGGCATCGCCGGCATCTGGTTCTGGTTCTTCGTGCAGCAGCTCAAGGGACAGACGATCATCCCGATCCACGAGACGTGGGTCGAGGAAGCAATTCGCGAGGGGAGGCTCTCGACCAATGCCTGAGCACCTCCACTACGAAGACGAAGAGACCTTCAATCCCGAGACGCATCACGAGAGCTCGGACGTCAACGTCCGCGCGCTCATCTGGTTTTTCGTGATCTTCGTCATCTTCTCGATCTTCACGCACATCGCGCTCTGGTTTCTCTACAAAGGTTTCGTGAAGATGGAGCGGAAAGAGAAGCCGAGACTGACCTCGATCGCGCAGCCGGCCGACGCTGCGGTTCCAAAGAATCAGCCGCTGCTGCAGCCGTTCCCACGCCAGCGCGAGGGGAAGGTGATCCAGCCGCAGCGCAGCACGCCGGTCAACGACCTCGCGGACATGCGTCGCGAGGAAGAGAAGGCACTGACGACGTACGGCTGGGTCGATCAGCAGAAGGGCGTCGTCCGGATTCCAATCGATGTCGCCAAGCAGCTCGTCGTGCAGCGCGGGATGCAGGTGCAGCAGGGGATGCCTGCTGCGGGCACTTCTGCGCCGACCACATCCAGCGCCGGCGAGGGCGCCGGCGCCACACAGAAGCCCGCGACTCCGAGCTCGGAGCGACGCCCATGAAGCGCGTGATTGTTGCCGCAGGTTTGCTGCTCCTTCCGCTCGCGGCGGCAGCGCAGACGTCGACTACGCCGCCGAAGCTTCCGGGGAAGGTCGCGATCTCCCAGAAGATCGGTGCGCAGGTACCGCTCGATCTGATGCTCCGCAATGAGCAGGGAGAGATCGTCCGCCTCGGGGACTTCTTCAACAAGGGACGTCCCGTTCTTCTCGGCTTTGTCTACTTCCGCTGTCCGATGCTCTGTCCCGTGACGCTCGAGAGCACCGCGAGCGTGCTCAGCGAGCTGAAGTTCGACATCGGTAAGGAGTTCGATGTGCTCACCGTCAGCATCGATCCGCGCGACAAGCCGGCGCGCGCCGCGGAGCTGAAGGACAAGTACGTGAAACGCTACGGCCGTCTCAGCGCCGCTGACGGCTGGCACTTCCTCACCACGCACGACACGGCGATCAAGAAGTTCACCGAAGCGGTCGGCTTTCAGTACGCGTACGACCCCCAGACCGACCAGTTCGCGCACGGTTCGGCTCTCCTCGTCCTCACACCGGAAGGGAAGCTCTCACGTTACTTCTACGGCTTCGAGTACAAGCCGCGCGATCTTCGTCTCGCGATCGTCGAGGCGTCGGACGGCAAGTTTGGAACGGCGACCGATCAGTTTCTACTTCTCTGCTATCACTACGATCCGGCCGTCGGAAAGTACAGCCGGAACGCGATGAACTTCGTCCGCGCGGGAGGCGTCACGACTTTCATCGCCCTCGCCGGGTTCGTTGTCGTCATGTTGCGGCGTGACCGCCGTCCCCGGATTCACGACAGGAATCGATGATGCGTTCGGATTTTCCACTGTTTCCAGAGCAGGCCTCGACCGTCGCGCCATACGTCGACGCGCTCTACCTCTTTCTGGTCGGCATCACCGGGCTCGTCTCACTGCTGATCTGGATCGCAGTCTTCTACTTCGCGATCAAGTACCGGCGGCGTCCCGAGAACGAGCTCGCCGAAGAGATCGAGCCGCCTCAGATGCTCGAGATTGCGTGGACGGTCATCCCGGCGATCATCTTCGTCGGCATTTTCGTCGCCGGCGCCTGGGTCTACTTCCACATCAACCGCGTGCCTGACGACGCGCTCGATATCTACGCGACCGGACGCCAGTGGATGTGGAAGTTCCAGCATCCGAGCGGTCAGCGTGAGATCAACACGCTGCACGTCCCGGTCAACCGTCCGATTCGCATCACCATGGCATCCGAGGATGTGATCCACAGCCTCTGGTTCCCCGTGTTCCGCGTGAAGGCGGACGTCCTCCCCAACCGCTATCGCACGATGTGGTTCGAAGCGACCAAAACCGGCCGATTCCACATTTTCTGTGCCGAGTACTGCGGAACCCAGCACTCCGGGATGATCGGATGGGTCGAGGTCATGGAGCCGACTGCCTACCAGCGATGGCTCGCGGGCGGCGCCGAAGGCTCGCTCGCATCGCAGGGGGAGAAACTCTTCCAGAAGTACGCCTGCCACACCTGCCACACAAACGAGGCGACGGGCCGGGGACCGATCCTCGCGGGACTCTACGGCAAACAGATTCAGCTGACGAACAACAGCCGCGTGCTCGCCGATGACAACTACCTCCGCGAGTCGATTCTCAACCCGCAGGCGAAGATTGCAGCCGGGTTCCAGCCGATCATGCCGACGTTTCAGGGGCAGGTGAACGAGGAGGAGCTGATCAAGCTGCTCGCGTACATCCGCTCGATGCCGGCTGCGGCGCCGGTAGTCGCTCCGCCCACGGCGAGCGCAGGTCCGGCCGCCACGCAGAATAAAGGTACGGTGCAATGACCCCTTCGACACTTCACGATGTCCGCTTCATCGAGCCCGAGAAGACTCGCAACTACCTCAACGAGGATTACGGCGTCTTCTCGTGGCTTCTCACGAAGGACCACAAGCGGATCGGGATCCTCTATCTGCTCTCGGTCACGCTTCTCTTTTTCGTCGGCGGGTTTTTCGCGTTCATGCTCCGCCTCGAGCTGCTCACGCCCGAAGGCGATCTGCTGACGTCGGACACGTACAACAAATTCTTCACGCTGCACGGCATCGTGATGATCTTCTTCTTCCTGATCCCGGCGATCCCCGCGGCGCTGGGCAATTTCATCCTGCCGCTCATGCTCGGCGCGAAAGATCTCGCGTTCCCGAAGATCAACCTGCTGAGCTGGTACATCTACATGACCGGCGCGATCTTCGGTATCTACGTCATCGTGACGGGAGGTGTCGACACCGGCTGGACGTTCTACACACCGTTCTCGACGCAGTACTCGAACACGCACGTCTTCGCGACGACCCTCGGCGCGTTCATCACCGGCTTCTCGTCGATTCTCACCGGGCTCAACTTCATCGTCACGATCCATCGGATGCGCGCGCCTGGCCTCACCTGGTTCCGCCTGCCGCTGTTCGTCTGGTCCATGTACGCCACGAGCCTCGTGATGCTGCTCGCGACGCCTGTGCTCGCGATCACCCTCTTTCTGCTCATGCTCGAGCGGACGCTCGGAGTCGGAATCTTCGATCCGGCACTCGGCGGCGATCCGGTGCTCTACCAGCATCTCTTCTGGTTCTACTCGCATCCGGCCGTCTACATCATGATTCTGCCGGCGATGGCGGTCATCAGCGAGTGCGTCGCCGCGTTCACGCGCAAGAAGATCTTCGGCTACAAGTTCGTCGCCTTTGCATCTCTCGCGATCGCGTTCCTCGGCTTCCTCGTCTGGGCACACCACATGTTCGTCGCCGGCATTTCCGTCTACTCGGCGATGATCTTCTCCTTCCTGACGATGCTCGTCGCCGTGCCTTCGGCCATCAAAGTGTTCAACTGGACTGCCACGATGTATCGCGCGTCGGTTTCGTGGCAGACACCGATGCTCTATGTCATGGGCTTCATCGGTCTTTTCACGATCGGCGGCGTCACGGGGCTCTTCCTCGGTGCGATGGGTGTCGACGTTCACGTGCACGACAGCTACTTCGTTGTCGCGCATTTCCACTACATCATGGTCGGCGGCACCGTCATGGGGTATCTCGCCGGCATCCACTACTGGTGGCCGAAGATCACCGGGCGGATGTATCCCGAGTGGTGGGCGCGCTTGTCGGCGCTTCTGATTTTCGTCGGCTTCAACCTGACCTTCTTCCCGCAGTTCCTCGTCGGCTACGTCGGCATGCCGCGCCGCTATCACGCATACGCACCTGAGTTCCAGGTGCTCAACGTGCTCTCGACCGCGGGCGCGACCGTCCTGGCAGCCGGATACATTCTTCCGATGTTCTATCTTTTCTGGTCGCTCTGGTATGGCCGCAAAGCGGGTTCGAACCCGTGGGGTGCCGTCGGCCTCGAGTGGGCGACGAGCTCCCCTCCGCCCAAAGAGAATTTTCATGTGACACCGGTCGTCACGTGGGACGCGTACGACTATCCGGCGTTTCTCAAAGCTATGCGGGAGACTCAGAATGTCTGAGAGGCAGGGCGTCGAAATGCAAAATGCAGAATGCAAAATGCAAAAAGAGATTCTGCATAGCGCCTCGCCCGATGTAGCGGGGCCCTTTCTGCATTTTGCATTTTGCATTTGCTTCTCCGCAGCAGGTGCCGAAATGACCGCCATCGAGCCGACACACGAAGATCATCACGCCCCCCACCCGTTCCTTCAGCACCATTTCGAGGATCTCGGCCAGCAGCACGAGGCTTCGACGCTGGGGATGTGGATGTTCCTCGCGACGGAGATTCTCTTCTTCGGGGGCGTGCTCTGCGCGTACTTCGTATACCGCGGCATGTACCACGACGCGTGGAAGGCCGGCTCGCATCATCAGAACTGGATGATCGGCACGGGGAACACGGCGGTTCTCATCGGCAGCTCGCTCACGATGGCGCTGGCGGTCTGGGCCGCGCAACTCGGCCGGCGCAAATTGACGGTGATCATGCTCACGCTGACGCTGATCCTCGGGTCGGTGTTCCTCGGCGTGAAGATGTACGAGTACTCCGAGCATATTCACGAGGGTCTCTTTCCCGGAAAGCACTTCACGTTCGTCGAGCACAACAATCCGGCGCTGACACCCGGCGTACAGCTCTACATGACGTTCTACTTCGCGCTGACCGGACTGCACGCGCTGCACATGGTCATCGGCGCGGGTCTGCTGATCTGGATGATCTGGCGCGCGTGGGCCGGACACTTCGGCCCCGAGTACTACGGACCGGTCGAAGTGATGGGCCTCTACTGGCACTTCGTCGACATCGTCTGGATCTTCCTTTTCCCGCTGCTCTATCTCGTCTGAGGACACGATGAACGATCATCACGGACACGCACCAACGCATCACGTCACGCCGCTCCCGGTGTATTTCGCGATTTTCTTCGCGCTCATGATTCTCACCGGGATCACGGTCTGGATCTCGCGCGTGGACCTTGGCGTGATGAACTTTCCGGTGGCAATGGCGGTCGCGATCGTGAAGGCGACTCTCGTCATCCTGTTCTTCATGCATCTGATCCACTCGACGAGACTCACGTGGGTCGTCGTTCTCGGCTCTTTCCTCTGGCTCGGGGTGCTGTTCGTTCTGATCTTCTCCGACTACCTCACCCGAGCCTGGGTGATGTACTAGTGCGGTAACGAGTCGGCGATTCTCGCGATCGGCTTCGACGACAGACGCTCGAAACGGATAAGCAGAAGAATCGCGACGGCCGTGAGTCCTGCGCAGAGTCCCCACCAGAGTCCGACGATTCCCATCTTTCGCTGGAACCCGAGGTAGATGGCGATCGGGAACCCGACCGCCCAGTGGCCGATGAGATTCGCGATCAGCGCATACTTCGTGTCACCTGCGCCGCGGAGCACGCCGGCGCCGACCGCCTGTGCGCCGTCCGATAGCTGAAAGACTGCGGCGACCATGAAGAGCGGCACCGCGATCGCGATCACCTGCGGGTTGTCGGTGATGATCCGCGAGAGCTGCGTGGGCAGGAGCACGAACACCAGCGCCGCGACACCCATCACGACGAGCCCGCCGATGAATGCGGCATGACCGGCGCGCCGTGCGGCGAGAGTATCGCCCGCGCCCACACCGATGCCGACGCGTACCGATCCCGCAGCCGCGACGCCGAGCGCGATGGTGAACGTGAACGATGCGATGCTGATCACGAGCTGGTGCGCCGCGAGATCCATCGTGCCGAGGCGGCCGGCGAGCAGACCGACGAGCGCGAAAACGCCGACCTCGGCCCCCATCTGCAGCCCGAGCGGCCAGCCGACGATGAATGCACGCCGCACTTCGGGGCCGTTCCATCGGTGCAGCTTCGCGACATCGGGCACATCGACGGGGATCCCGCGAACTGCCGCAGCCACGATCCAGAGCTGAATCAGCGAGCCCGCGACTGTCGCGATCGCCGCCCCTGAAACGCCGAATGACGGGATGCGACGCAACGGGCCGGTCCACAGCGGCAACACGTCTCCGCCGAACACGAGCACGATATCTGCGATGAGGTTGAAGACGTTGCAGACGATCATCGAGACGAGCAACGGCCGTGTCGCGTGATACGCCTGCAGATACGACCGGACCACGATGAAGAGGAGGAACGGCGCGAGGCCCGTCGCTCGAACCAGGAGGTAATCGGTCGCCGGCTCAATCAGTTCCTTCTGAACTCCGACGACCGGCAACAACATCGGTCCGAGAATCATCGGGATCGTCAGCACGCCGGTGACGATCATCGCCAGCCAGACGCCCTGCCAGAGCATGCGCCGCGCGCCCACGCGGTCGCCTGCGCCGAGTGCTTGCGAGATCATCGGATCGACACCCATCACGACGCCGAGGCCGAGGATCGAGACTGCAAAGAAAAGCGCGTTCGCCAGGCCGGAGCCGGCGAGCTCACGCGCACCGTAGCGGCCGAGGACTGCGATGTCCACGACGCTCATGAGTTGTGTCCCCGCCTGCGCCGCGGCGAGCGGGAGCGCGAGACGGAAGAGCTGGCGAAGCTCGGCGCGCAGACTCAGGACCGAGCCTCCGCATGGATGACGGTGTAGAACGAAGGCGCGCCGAGACGTAGCAGCCAATCCTCGAACACGATCAACCGGCTGACGCCAGGTGTCGCCGCGGGACCCCCCTTCATGTTCGGATAGACCACAGACAGCAGGTTCCCTCCGTAATCGCGCCGATGTGTGATCACGAAATGTTTTTCGATCGCGCGAATGATCTCGCTCGAGCGGAGCGCCTCGGTCGGATCCTCATGATTGATCGGCGCGCGGACGATTCGGGCTCGGCGCGTTCCGAATGGCAGGAGCCGGTAGGCGAGATTCGGGATCACCAGCCGCCACCAATGCCATTCGTCCCGCGATGGACCTGTGTATTCGTCGACATACAGCAACCCGCCCGGCTGCAGCGCATCGCGGAGGAGTTCCATTAGATCGTCGAGCGCATCGAAGTGATGCAGTGACTGATGAAAGAAGATCGCGTCGAAGGTCTGGCGATGCTCACGCAGATACTGACGTGCGTCGGTGAGGAGATACTCGACGGGACGGTCGCCGGCCTGAGCGCGGGCTTCATCGAGCGCCGGTGCGCTGAGATCGACCGCGGTGATCCTCTGGACCACGCCCTCATCGATGAGGGACCGCTCGAGCGAGCCGATCCCACATCCAATGCTCAGCGTCTCTGCGAGAGGCGCACGTGGACCGAGGGCGCGCCGAAGTGCCTCGACCGGCCATACCGACGCCTCGCCGCCGACGCGCGTATTGATTGCAGCGCGCACCAGCGGATGCGCCATCCAGATCGGCGCCAGATCGGTGTAGTGTTCGACTTCTTCCCAGTAGCTCACGGAGCCGCCAGTGTAACGGCTTGCCGAGTCCGTCCGGACGTGTTAGAACGCCGTGTTTCTTATCTGAAGGGAATCCCACCATGCGTTACCTCGTCACCGGCGGAGCCGGCTTCATCGGGTCGAATTTCATCCGCCACATCTTCAACAAATACGGCAGCGACGCGCAGGTCGTGAACCTCGACAAGCTGACCTACGCAGGCATCCGCGAGAACCTCGCGGAGTACGAAGGGAAGAAGAACTATCGCTTCCTGCACGGCGACATCGCGAAGCAGGAAGACGTCGCTGAGGCCTACAAAGGTGTTGACGGCACCGGCGTCGACGTCGTGGTCAACTTCGCCGCCGAGACGCACGTTGACCGCTCGCTGATGGAGGCGGGAACGTTCATCGAGACCGACGTACACGGCGTCCTCGTGTTGCTCGAGGAAGCGCGCAAGCACGCGCCGAAGCTACGCCGATTCGTGCAGATCTCGACTGACGAGGTTTACGGCTCGATCGAGACCGGCTCGTTCGTCGAGGGCGATCCTCTCAATCCGCGCAATCCCTATTCGGCCTCGAAAGCCGGCGGCGACCGGATGGCGTACGCGTACGCGCAGACTTACGATCTGCCGGTCATCGTCACGCGCGCGTCGAACAACTTCGGCCCGTTCCAGTATCCCGAGAAACTGATTCCGCTCTTCGTCACGAATGCGATCGACAACCAGCCGCTGCCGCTCTACGGCGACGGAAAAAACATCCGCGACTGGTTGTTCGTAGACGACCATTGCGCCGCGATCGACTTCCTCATCGGCAAGGGTGAAAACAGCGAGACGTACAACATTGGCGGCGGCAACGAGCGGGAGAATCGCGAGATCACGTTCAAGATCCTCGAGATCCTAGGCAAGCCGGAGTCGCTCATCAAGCGCGTTGCCGACCGCGTCGGACACGACCGCCGCTACTCGCTCGACTCCGAAAAGCTCGCCGCCCTCGGCTTCCGCTGCGACACCAACTTCGATCAGGCTCTCGAGCGGACCGTTCGCTGGTACGCGGACAACGAGCCCTGGTGGCGCGCGATTAAGGAACGTAGCGCCGAGTACAAGGCGTACTACGACAAACAGTACGGCGCAAAGTAGCAGCCACGTCGTGGCAGGATTCGAAAGCGATGTGGCGCCGGCTCTCAAGCCGGCGGCTTTCCGTCCTCTGTCGCTTCGCTTCGCCGAGGTGGTTCCCGACACGCATCACGCGGCGAGCATCGCGACGAGCGCGAACGGAAGCGCACAGAGACCGATGACGATTGCCACAGGAATCAGCAGCGCGAGGCCGACGGTGATCGCCGTCAGCGCGATACCGACCTTCACAATCACGGCGATCGCAATGAACGGGATGAATATGAGCTTCACCGGAATCAATGCAAGTGCGAGCGTGGCCTTGGTGAGGACGAGCGCTGTCGTAACCGCCACGACGCAGACCACAGCCGCGAACAGCAACCCGGCCAGAATCATCAGGGTCAGCATTTCGAGCACCTCCGTATGTGAATACGAGCTCTGTCGGTAGAGGTTTCCGCTCAATGGACTGCGCCCCTCTCCGCAGAGCGCGTTTGTTTACGATGGAATCATGGTGTACCAGCGACGCGGCGGCGAGTGGATTCGCGTAGCGAACGCATCCACGTTCGTGTGAGTTGGCGCGCTGCATGTAACCGGCGAGGGTCATGAACCGTGCGCATGCGATCCTTCGGGCGACTGCCGTTCTCCTTCTCGTCGCTCTCTGTGGCTGCAGTAGTCTCAGGCCTACAGACTTCACCGCGGCTGTCCCGCGGTTCGAGCCGGAAAAGTTCTTCGAGGGTCCGGTACGCTCCTGGGGAGTCATCGAGACGCGCTCCGGACGGCCGCAGAGCCGCGTGCGCGCCGATCTGAACGGCCGTCGCGAGGGGAACGAGATCGTGATCACTCAGGACTTCACCTTCGAAGATGGCCGCCAGGAGCAGCGCGTCTGGCGCATCAAACGCGTCGATGAGCATCGCTACGAAGCGACCGCGAACGGTGTCATCGGCCCCGCAACCGGCTACGCATACGGCAATTCATTTCACTGGGTCTACACCCTTCAGTTGCGGCCAGGAAACGTCCTGACCCGTGTTCGCATGGAGCATTGGATGTATCTCCTCGGCGACGAGAGAACGGTTCTGAACCGCGTGATCATTCGCAAGCTCGGCGTCGTCGTCGCGCAGACTACGGAGTACTTCCAGAAAGGCACTCCGACGTTGCCGACAACGGAAGCACGTTAGCCCGGGCGGCGCGCTCGATCTACGTCTTCTCTTTTGCCGCGTTCGCACGTTCCTTCTGGCGCTCTTCCTCTTCAATCACCTCGGTCGTTGCGATCGCGCCTGCGCGGCTGGTGTCCTGCCTCCGTTCGCGCCGGCCGATGTAGACCTCGTTGAGCACGAGCTGCGCGACTGCGGCCAGCGGCGCCGCGGGCATAGCTCCGACAATGCCGAGGAGCGACGCTCCAATCGTGAACGCAATGAAGATTCCGAGGGGGGAGACGTGGAGCTGGGTGCCCATGAGCCGAGGAACCAGCACGAGGTTCTCGATCTGCTGGATGACCACCGCGAATGCAAGCATCGCCCAGAATTGCCATGGCGATTGGAACAGTGCAACAGCCAGAGCGGGAATCGCGCCGATGATCGGACCGATCACCGGAATCAACTCGCCGACCCCTGCGAGGAGTGCGAGGGGCACCGCGTACGGGATGCGCAGCGCGAGTAGTGAAATGAGCGTCGCACCTGCGAGGGAAACGCGAGGATGAGCTGCGCTCCGAGCCAGGTGCCGGGCTCAGGCTTGTCCGATCAAGAGACGAACTCCGCTATTCTGGACTCGATGGTCCGGTGGACTCAGACATGACGAATGGGGAACTGATTCGTCGCGCCACGGATCTCGCCGGAGAGTTCCGCGCGAGCGACACGTGCACGGCTGGCAGCGTCGCCGCGGCGCTCGTGACGCGAGCGGGGAACGTTTACACCGGGATATGCGTCGACACGACGTGCAGTCTCGGTTTCTGCGCCGAGCATGCGGCAGTCGCTGAGATGCTCAAGGGTCGAGAGCGCGAGATCGATCGGATTGTCGCAGTCCGGGCTGACGGAAGCGTTCTTCTGCCCTGCGGCCGTTGCCGTGAGCTTCTGTGGCAAGTCACATCGCAACCAATGAACATTGCGATCGTCGTGGGGGCGGATTCGCAGATATCTCTCTCGGAGCTTCTTCCGCGACGTGCGTCTCGGCCCTGACGTATCACCGCAGAATTCGCCGAATGCGGACTTATGCGGCGCCAACCAGGCCGTTTCGAGAGACAATAGTGGCGTTCGAACCGCTGACGCAGCGCACCAGGCGCTGAGGAAGGATGAGCCAATGGCGAAAGGGAACAACAGCCGCAAGAAAGAAACGAAGAAGCCCAAAAAAGATAAGAAGTAAATGTCTGCGGCGCGGCGAGCTTCCGCTCGCCGCGCGACATCCTGCGGGGAAGCCTAAAAAAATCCAACCCTGAGCGAAGCGAAGGGTCAGCGGTGGCACCGCCGTGGATCGGCTACGTGCATCGCTCGAAGCACGACTGGCGCGGTGCCGCCGTTGATCCTTCGCTTCGCTCAGGATATTTCGCGCCGTCCTGCCTATCCCGCGACGTTGCTGAAGTACTTTGCGAATGCGACCATCCCGCCGGACGCCTGCCGCCAGTCGAAGTTTTCGTTCGGCGCGTGATAGCCGTGCTCCGGCAACGACAGGCCCAGGAACATGACGGGGCAGTCGAGCACTTTCTCTATCGAGTTCACCGCTCCGATCGAGCCCCCTTCACGGACGAAGACCGGCTCGCGCCCGAAGGCGAACTTCATCGCGTCTTTCACAGCGTCGGCAAGCGGCCCGGTCGTCGGCGCGAGATAGGGATACATCGAGTTCTCGATCTCGACCTTCACGTCGGCGTTGCGCTCTTTCGCGAAAGCTTTCACCAGCTTCACGATCTTCTTCGGGTCCTGCTTTCGTACGAGCCTGCACGAGATCTTGACCTCGGCACGCGGCGGAATGATCGTCTTGATCCCCGGACCGGTGTATCCGCCGACCAGACCGTGCACCTCGAACGTCGGCATCGCCCAGATCCGCTTCATCACCTCGAGTGCGTCGTTGGTACGGATCGACTTGAAGAGATGATCCTTCTTGAAGCCCTTCACCGTGAAGCCGGAGTTGCGAAAGTCGTCGAGCTCTTTCTTCGTCGGCGGCACAACGTCGTCATAGAACCCTTTGATCTTCACCTTGCCGGTCTGCGCGTCGTACATCTCCGAGACGAGCTTCATCAGCTCTCCGATCGGATTGCGCGCGGCGCCGCCTGTCACGCCGGAGTGCTGATCGGTCTCACCGACCTCGAGCGTGAGCGTGAAGCCCTGGAGTCCGCGAAGTCCCGCTGGACATGCCGGCCTGTCGCGCGAGACCCAGATCGTGTCGGAGACGATGACGTGATCGGTCGCGAGCTTCGTCTTGTTGTCGCGAATCGCTGCTTCGAAGTTGTGTGAGCCGATTTCTTCCTCGAACTCCCAAAGGACGTTGATGTTCAGATCGACGCCCGCCTCGCGCGCAGCGCGGAGGCCCCAGAGCGCGCTGAGGGCGGGACCTTTGTCATCCGTCGTGCCGCGGCCGTAGTAGCGATCACCTTTTTTTGTGAACGTGAACGGCTCGCTCTCCCACGGCTCGGTCTCTTTCGATGCCGGCTGCACGTCCAGATGGTTGTAGATCGTGACCGTCTTTCCGTTGCCCTTGCCGAAGCGGCCGTGGACGATCGGATGCCCAGGCGTCTCGATGAGTTGCGGCTCGCCCCCGAACTCGCGGATGGTTTTCATCGCAAGCTCGGCGCAGCGGCGGATATCGCCGTTGCGAGCTGGATCGGCGGACACGCTGGGAATCTCCACGAACTCGCGGAGGGTATTCTCGAACGCAGTGCGCTGTTTGTCTGCGAACGCGGTGAGTGATTTCTTGTCGAGGTTCATCTGGTCTCCGAGTTCTGCTGCGAATGGCTGCGGTTCAACTGCGGGCCGCGCCGGGAGAGTAGCGCAACTCGCACGGTCCTGATCAAGCGGATCTCGACCGCCGCGGCATAAAGCCCGGTGATGGGTCAGCCGTACCGTTGTACGACTGACCCATGGGTTATCGGATCAGGAGCGCCGCATGACCAGGAGACCAATGCCTGCGATAAGCGCGGCCAGGCCGGCGTGTCCGAAGCCGTCGAGCGCCGGGATGGCAGCGACCGCCGGCACGGTGAAGACGGTCGGATCGTTGGTGCCGCCCTGCGCCGGATCGTCGGTCAAGGTTGCCGTCTCATTCGTACCGTTGCCGTCCGCGTCGTAGTTGATCGTCCCCTGGTTGCTGATCGTCGTGCCTACCGGGACTGCTTCGATCAGAGCTTGAATCGTGATCGTCACAGAGCCGGCAGCCGGGATCGAGCCGTTCCACGCAACGGTGTTCGTACCGATCGTTGCGATGGCGGTTCCGGATGTTGCGGTTGCGGTGAGGAGTGTCAGCTCCGGTGGCAGAACATCGCTGAGCTCGTCGCCAGGGTTATCCAGCTGCGTGGCCGGACCCGCATTCGAGAGCACGATCGTGTATGTCACCGTCGATCCCGGGAGGAAGGTGCCGGACGCCGTCTTCGTACCTGAGATCGTGGCCGGCGAGACAACGTCGGTCGTCGCCGTGCTGCTGTCATTGCTGGAATCCGGATCGGTCGTGGCGGATGCAATCGCCGCGGTGTTGGTGATGATGCTTCCTGCGGCAGCCAGCGGGTCGACCGCGACCGTCAGGGTGAAGACGCTGCTGCCGATGGCCATGCTCGGGTTCGAGCATGTGACCGGTCCCCCTGCACCGACTGCAGGCACGACGCACGACCACCCGGCCGGGGATGGCAGCGAGACGAACGTTGTCCCGGACGGGATCGTGTCGCTGAGCGTTGCGGTTGTGGCATCGCTCGGACCTGCGTTCGTTACGGTGATGGTGTAGGTGAGGTTGCTTCCGGCGTTCACCGGATCGGGAGTGTCGACCTTCGTCACAGACAGATCGGCCGAGCCGACGCCTACGGTAGTCGTCGCGGTTCCGCTCTCATTGCCGGGGTTCGGATCGGAAGTGGATGACGAAGCCGTGGCGGTGTTGGTGATGACGGTGCCGTCCGGAACGCTGGGAGGTACACCGACGGTCAGCGTGAAGACTGCGTTGCCGGGTGCGAGGCTCGGGTTCGAGCAGGAGACCGTGCCACTCGCGCCGACCGCGGGAGTGGTGCAGGACCATCCGCCCGGGGATGACAGCGAGGCGAAGCTCGTCCCCGCGGGGATCGTGTCAGAGAGCGTCGCGGTCGTGGCATCGCTCGGACCTGCGTTGTTCACAGTGATGGTGTAAGTGAGGTTGGTGCCTGCGGTGACTGGATCCGGCGTGTCGACCTTCGTCACAGATAGATCGGCCGAGCCCACGCCAACGGTCGTCGTCGCCGTTCCGCTCTCATTGCCGGGGTTCGGATCGCTAGTGGATGACGAAGCTGTTGCGGTATTGGTGATGACGGTGCCGTCCGGGACGCTGGGAGGGACACCGACGGTCAGCGTGAAAACCGCGCTGCCGGCTGCGAGGCTCGCGTTCGAGCAGGAGACCGTGCCACCACTTGCGCCGACCGCAGGAGTCGTGCAGGACCATCCGCCCGGCGAGGAAAGGGAAACGAATGTGGTGGCTGCCGGCAGGATATCGGACAAGCTGACGCCCGCCGCATCGCTCGGACCTGCGTTCGTGAGCGTGATGGTGTAGGTGAGATTGTTGCCTGCAGTGACCGGATCCGGGGTGTCGACCTTCGTCACCGAGAGATCGGCAGACGCGGCGACGGTCGTTGTCTCGGTGTCGCTCTCGTTGCCCGTATTCGGATCGGACGTCGCCGAGGAAACCGTCGCGGTGTTGGACAGAACCGTGCCGGTCGCGGTCGACGGCATAACCGCTACTGTGAGAGTAAAGACCGCATTACCGACAGCAAGGCTCAGGTTCGAGCAGGAAACGGTTCCGCCTGCACCGACCGCGGGAGTGGTGCATGACCATCCGCCCGGCGATGAAAGTGAAACGAACGTAGTGCCAGCCGGCAGGGTGTCGGAGAAGCTGACTCCCGCCGCGTCGCTCGGACCTGCGTTGGTGACCGTGATCGTGTAGGTGAGGTTGTTGCCAGCGGTGACCGGATCCGGAGAGTCGGTCTTCGTAACCGAAAGATCCGCGGACGCGGCGACAGTCGTCGTCGCGGTGCCGGTTTCGTCGCCCGAATTTCCCTCGGCGGACGCGGAACTCGCAGTCGCGTTATTCGTGAGCACGGTTCCCGCGGCGATCGATGCCTGGACATTGACCGTTTGCGTGAAAATCGCGCTGCCGACGCCGAAGCTGGGGTTGGTGCAGGAGACGGTGCCGTTCGCGCCGACCGCCGGAGTGGTGCAGGACCAGCCGGCAACATTGGTTAGCGAGACGAACGTCGTCCCGGCTGGCAACGCGTCGCTCCACGATGCGGAGCTCGCTGCGTCAGGGCCGTTGTTGGTCACGGTGATGGTGTAGGTGAGGTTGTTCCCCGCCGAAACGGGATCGGGCGAGTCGGTCTTCGTGACGACCAGGTCGGCGATCTGGAAGATGCCGAGGATGACCGGATCGTGATCGGAGGCGCGAAAAGGTGACGCAGGCTGGAAAAGGACGCGCGGCGGAACGAGCGCGGATCCGTCCGGCTTCTCCTCTAAAAACGCCTCGGCCGCGCCGTCGTCGATTTCGTCGTTGTAGTCGAACAGCGGGTTCTCGTCAGCATTGATGTGCCAGACGTTCACGCCGGTGACCTGCGGCGTGAGGCTGGCGCTCGAGAAGGCGTAGTCAAGGTGGCCGAGCTGGCCGTCGAAGAGGTACGAATAGGTGTTCGCGCCGAGGAACGCGGTCTCGAGATCGGTGAAGCCCGCTCCGGTGAGCGTCGTCGTCGGGGTCTCCTGCGCGTACGAGTTGAAGTCGCCGAGGAGGAGGACATCGGGATCGCCCGCGGCCGGGATAACGGTGCCGTTGACCCAGGTGATGAGGAGGTTGTGCTGCGCGACGCGCGTCGCGGCGAAGCAGCCCTGTCCATCGTTCTGATCGAGATCGGCACCGCTCGCGCCGCCGCAGCTCTTCGACTTCGAGTGATTGGCGATAGCAGTGAAACGCTCGCCGAACGCGGGATTCGTCGCATCCACGACGTCGAACGTCTGCGCGGTCGGCGGCCGGTTATGCACCAGATCGAGATCGACGATTGGGGCGCCGACCGGTGACACGATGCCCGTGCGGTAGATGAGCATCACGCGGATCTGATCGGTGCCGAGCGCGCCGCCGGTGTTGACGAACGTGTACGGATTGGCGCCGCCGCAGCGAATGTTGACGTCTGCGAGCAAGTCGGCGATTGCCGTGTTGCCGTTCTCGATTTCCATGAGTGCGGCGACGTCAGCGTCGAGGCTGCAGATCACGATCGATGTGCGCTCGCGCTGCCGGTTGAGCTCCGCGACGCTATCGGCTCCGCGGACGTTGAGCGTAGTGAAGTAGTTCAACACGTTCGCGCTGGCCACTCGTATGGCTCCGCCGACGGCGGGCGGTGTGGCCGGGCGTGGATTCGCCACGGTGAACCCGGCCGGCGTCGCTGCGATCGGGCGAACTCGCCATTCGTTGGGGCTCGTTCCGCCGGAAAACGAATAGTGCAGGATCCCGGTAAGACCGTTGATCAGGTCACCACCGCGGAAGAAATCGGTGCCCTGAGTACCAATGGAGAGACCGCCGTTGGCTCGCGGGTGGAACACGAACTCGCTACCATCGGGAAGCAGCAGAGGTGAGTACTCGACGTTGTCGTCGTCATCGACATACACGCGCCGGCGGCTCAGGTTGTCGAGCTGCGCCGCATATCCGGCCGCATTCGGTGGGTTCACTTCGGTGTACTGCCGCGGACGGCCGCCCTCGAAAAGCTCGATCCTTCCGTACCGCGTCTGCTCGAAGTATTCGGAGACCGTAAGCGTGTCGACGTAAGTGACCAGCATGCTTTCGCGCGGCTCGTAGAAGTCGTCGATTGTCGGCGTGGGGATCGGGAGGTCGATCGTTGCCGGCGTCACCTGAGCGAGGTTGTTGCCGGCGTTCGTGATGACGACCGATACTGGCGTCGTCGCCGTGATCTCGGTGAGGTTGAAGAACTCGGACACGGTGCCCGTGACCTGCACGCGCTGTCCCTCGGCCACATCGGTCGGGCAGGCGCTGCAGAAGACGAAGATGCCTTCCGAGGTCGCGGGGTCTGCGTCGGCGTCCGCATCCTCTTCCTGAAGGAAGAAGCCTGAGAGACGCGTGTCGTTCGGAAGCGGCTGGAAGTCGCCGATGACGACGCCTTCCACTGTGACCGATGCACCGGGAATCGGAGTGGCTGCACCGGGGCCTTGCACGTCATGAATGAAGACGACGCTCGGCGGAGCGTTGACGACCACGCTGACGACGCAGTTCGCGGTCTGCGGAACGCCATCGTTGTTCGCCCACTGGATCGTCACACTGTACGTATTCGCGGGAGTCGCCGCGGAGACGCTGAGCGTCGCGTTCGCAGTGCCGCCCACACCGCCGGCTGGAGTGAAGCCGGTCAGCGTGATCGTGCCGGGATCCGAGGGAGTGATGCTGGTGATCGTTGTGGTGATGACCGTGCCATCGGTGTCGGTGGCGCTGACGCCGCCCGACGTGGCGGTGCCGGACGTGGTCGTCAAAGAAGCGGGGCAGGTGGGAACGACGGGAGCGTTGCCGCCGCCCTGGGGCGTGATGGAGAAATCATCGACAGCGAGACCGTGATCGTTTCCTCCGTCGTTGATGTCTCGCCAGCGGACCCAGAACTGATTTCCGATGGGGACGGCGACAGTGATCGTGGCTGCCTTCGCAGTTCGATTCGCAGCGGCGTTGCCATCGAGTAGAACGCCAGCTCCGGTATTCGTAAAAGTAGGACTGGCGAAATCGAGAGCGGCAACAGCTGTCCAGCCGGTGGTCGGGGTGTCGGCGTCGGTGATGGTCCCAGCGGCAGCGGTCTGGAATTCGAAGGCCATCGAATGGGCGACCGGAACCGTGGCTCCGCCATCGCGCCATTGCTCACCTATGTAGGCGATGTCGACCGAGGTCAGTGCCGATCCAGTGTTGTTCGTGAAGCAGCCGGCCCAGTAAAACGTGCCGGTGCCGCCCGAGGCGACGCCGCCGAGCGCGCGATCGGTGAGTGGGTTCGTTCCCGCCACGCCGAAGCTGTACATCGCTCCAGTGTTGCTCGAGCCCGTGCCTGCGTTGTAGGTCGTCCTCGTGGCGTACCAACCAGCGATCGTGCTGTTGTCCGTCCACGCGACGTTCGTTCCTGCGTTCGCCAGCGCCGTGAAGTTCTGTGTGGAGGGCGAACCCAGCGTGGTCAGACTGACGCACTGGCCGGCGGCGCGTTGCGCGCCGAACAGGACTACGAGAAAAGAAACGAACAACAGAGAAACGCGCCGCGATGCGTTCATGACTTACCCCTGATCGTTTGAGTTTCGGGGACGCGAACGCATCCCTCGAGATTGATTTCTACGGAACGCGCGGACTTTACACCAGGACCGGCTCATTTCAGTGCGTCACGTGTGTAAAAGGTGAGCACATATTTCTGGTGCTTCGCTGGCGAGATCGAGCGATGCTCAAAACCTCAGTCAGTAGCCGGCGGGAACGCCGCCGAGGCGCGGATCGGAAGCGCCCGTGCGAATGCTTGTTTCCGGATTGATCATCACGCCCTGCGCGTCGCCGAGGCTCGTCGGTTTCTCCCGAAACTTGTGGCCCATCTTCTCGAGAATTTCCCGCGTGTCGGCGTTGAAGAAAGGCTCCCAGAAGATCTCGTCCGGCAACCACTGGTGATGAAACCGCGGTGCATCGATCGCTTCCTGGATGTCCATGTCGAACTCGATGACGTTCAGGATGACCTGAAGCACAGTGTTGATGATCGTCGGCCCGCCGGGACTTCCGATCGCGAGTCGGACTTTGCGGTCCTTCACGACGATCGTCGGCGTCATCGATGACAGCGGCCGCTTTCGCGGCTCGATCGCGTTCGCTTCTCCCTGGATGAGCTGGTAGTCGTTCGGCACGCCCGGCTTCGAGGTGAAGTCATCCATCTCGTTGTTGAGCAGAATGCCGGTGCCTTTCGCGGTGACGCCCGATCCGTAGCTGTCGTTGAGAGTGTAGGTGTTGCTGACCGCATTGCCGTCGACGTCGATGACAGTGAAGTGGGTCGTGTCCTTCGACTCGTGGCGGACAGGCTGGCCGGAAGCGATTTTGAGGCTGCTGGTCGCCTTGGCGGGGTCGATGTCCTTGCGGCGCTCGAGCGCGTATTTGCGGGAGAGCAGCCCTTCGACCGGAACATTCTTCGCGAAGTCGGTATCGCCGAGAAACGCGGCGCGATCGGCGAACGCGCGCCGCATCGTTTCGATGAGCGTGTGCGTGTAGGCAGCGGAGTTCCAGCCCATCGACTTGAGATCGACCGGCTCGAGCATCTGGAGCATCTCGATCAGCGCGACGCCGCCGGAGGAGGGAGGCGGCATCGTGATGATCTCGTAGCCGCGGTAGGTCGTGGTGAGCGTCTTGCGCACGGTCGGCTGATATCCCTTGAGGTCGGCGGCCGTGATCAGTCCGCCATTCGCCTGCATGTCCTCGAGAATCAAGCGCGAGGTTTCGCCTTCGTAGAAGTCCTTCGGGTCTTTCTTGATGCGCGCGAGCGCGGCCGCCAGATCCGGCTGCACGAGTCTGTCTCCGACGTTGTAGTAACTGCCGTTTCGCTGGAACACGCGGCGGCTCTCGGCCCACGGGCCGAGCTTCCTGTTCGTCGACTCACTCTGAAGGCTGCGCGACAGGTGATACTCGACGAAGAAGCCCTCCTGTGCGAGACGTTGTGCCGGCTCGACGACGACACCCCACGGGAGAAGCCCGTAGCGGCTGTGCGCAAGCGAGAGGCCCGCAACCGTCCCCGGGACGGCGACCGCCTTGTATCCGTCAGTCGACAGACCCTTGATGACGTTCCCCTGCGCGTCGAGGTACATCTTGCGCGTTGCGACGAGAGGCGCGCGCTCGCGGTAGTCGATCGCTTCCGAAGTGCCGTCGGCTTTTCGGATCAGCATGAATCCGCCGCCGCCGAGGTTTCCGGCCGAAGGCCAGGTGACGGCGAGCGCGAACGCAACGGCCACCGCGGCGTCGACCGCGTTCCCTCCTTGCTTCATGATCTGAACTCCGACGCGCGAGGCGATCTCGCTTGTCGAAGCGACCATCCCGTAACGGGCGCGGCGCGGCTCCGGGGATGCCGGGTGGGCACTCACCGCCGAGAAAAGAAGAACGACTGCAATCAGACGTCTCATGGCGTGAGTCTATCCTGAGCGAAGCGAAGGATCTTCTGATCGATCTCGGGATCAACTCGCCTCTAGCCCCCGCGAAAGAGTCAGCGCCACAGTTGGAAATCCTGCCACGAACGATGTGGCGCCGGCTCTCAAGCCGGCGGCTTTTCGTCTCCCGTGGCGTCGTTCTCCCAAGCGCTATCAGAAGATCCTTCGCTTCGCTCAGGATACCGGGGGACGGCAGGGTTCACGACCGGTAGTCAGTATTGATGCTGATGTAGTCGTGTCCCATGTCGCTCGAGAGGACGACGGCTCGGCCGTTGCCGGAGCCGAGCGAGAGGCGCAGCGGGACGCGTTCGCGGGCAAAGACGCGGGCGGCGTCTTTCTCGCGATAGGACGCAGGGGCGCCGTTCGTCACGAGCGTGATGTTTCCCGCGGAGAGTGAGACGCGCTTGATCGAGAAGCGCGCGCCGCTGCGGCCGACGGCTGCGAGGATGCGGCCCCAGTTCGGATCGCCGCCGTGCAGCGCGGTCTTGACGAGAGGCGAGGTCGCGATCGCGTGGGCCGCGAGTTTCGCGTCGCGGTCGGTTTTCGCGCCGATCACTTCGACTTCCATCACGCGTGTCGCCCCTTCGCCGTCGCGGACGATCATCCACGCGAGATCGCGGCAGACTTTCGCCAGCGCAACCGCGAACGAGCCGAGATCGGCATCGGACGCATTTCCCGCCGCGCCGGAGGCCATGACGAGAACCGTATCGTTCGTCGAGGTGTCGCCGTCGACCGAGATCGTGTTGAAGCTCTCATCGACTGCGTTTTTCAGAGCGCGCTGCAGATCGGTAGTCGAGATCGCAGCGTCGGTCATCACGAACGCGAGCATCGTCGCCATGTTCGGATGAATCATCCCCGCGCCCTTCGCGACACCGACGATGCGTGCGCGCTTGCCGCCGATGACGAACGAAGCTTGCGTGACTTTCGGGCCGACGTCGGTCGTGAGAATCGCATGCGACAGCGCCTCGACACCGCCGATCGACAGCCTGGTGACGGAAGCTGGAAGTGCCTCGCGAATTTTTCCGTCCGGCAGCACGACGCCGATCACGCCCGTCGAGGCGAGAAACACTTCCTCCTCGCGGCAGGCGACGACTTCCGCCGCGCGCGTGCGCACCCGCTTTGCCGCCTCGAGTCCCTCACGTCCGGTGACCGCATTCGCGCAGCCGGCATTGACGACGACCGCGCGGACGCGCCCCCCCGTCTTTTTCAGCGACGCTTTTGACAGCACGACCGGCGCCGCTTGAAAGAGGTTCTGCGTAAAGACAGCAGCCGCGTTCGCCCCGTTCGGCGCCACGATCAGCCCCAGGTCCGGCCGCTTCTTGCGGATGCCGGCACGGATGCCGGAGGCGAGGAAGCCTTTTGGTAGTTTCATTTCGTTTAACCGTCTAACCGTCTAACCGCGACGGTTGCGGCTTCGGCTACGCGCGCGGGGGCTGTCCCGCCGAATGTATTTCGTTTGCCGAGTGCTTTCTCGACATCGAGTGCGGCGAGATCGGCTGCGGTGATCTTGTCGCTCGTGCCGAGCTCGCGGAGTGTTTTCTTTTCCTTGATTGCCTGTCCTACGCGGGCGCTGACGATGTCGTGCGCTTCGCGGAATGGGATGCCGCGCGATGCGATTGCGTCGGCTACCCCGGTTGCGAGCAGTAGATCATGCGATGCAGCGCTCTTCATCCGCTCGCGGTCGATCGCGAGTTTAGCGATCAGCTCCGTGAGCGCGGGCAGCGCGAGCATGAGTGTCGCGCGCATGCGAAAGAGCGGCTCTTTATCGAGCTGCATGTCCTTGTCGTAAGCGAGTGGAAGACCCTTCATCAACGCGAGGAGACCGGTCAGTTCGCCGATGGAGCGGCCGGCGTGGCCGCGGACCAGCTCGAGCACGTCGGGATTCTTTTTCTGAGGCATGCGCGACGAGCCGGTCGACAGCGCGTCGGGCAGGTCGGCGAATGCCGTCTCGTCGCTCGTGAAGAAAATCAGATCCTCAGCGAGCCGCGAGAGGTGGATCAGCAGCATCGACGCCGTGTAGAGATAGTCGGCGGCGAAGTCGCGGTCGGAGACTGCATCGAGCGAGTTCGAGGTCGCGCGAGCGAAGCCGAGCGATTTCGCGAGCGCGTCGCGGTCGATCGCGATCGGCGTGCCGGAGAGTGCCGCGGATCCGAGCGGGCATTCATCGCCGCGCTCGGCCGCATCGCGCAGCCGCGAGCGGTCGCGCAGCAGCATCTCCACGTACGCGAGACACCAGTGGCCGAACGTGACCGGCTCGGCGCGCTTGAGATGCGTGTAACCGGGCATCGGCGTCGCGTTCTCTTCCGCCGCCCGTTTCGCCAGCGTTGTGCCGAGCGATGTGATGAGCTGATCGAGCTCGGCGCTCGACCTCTTCAGCCAGAGCTTCAGATCGGTTGCGACCTGATCGTTGCGTGATCGGCCTGTGTGGAGCTTTCCGGCGAGTTCGCCGATCGAGTCACGCAGCTTTGCCTCGACGTACGAATGAACGTCCTCGTAACCGTCAGCGGCGACCGGAGCTTGCACGCGCGTGAGCGCAGCGATTGTCTTCTTCGCCTCGTCTTTCGACAGCACGCCCGCCCGCTCCAGAGCGTCCGCCCAGGCGATCGATCCCTCGACATCCTCGGCCAGCAACTGCTGGTCGAACGAGAATGAGTCGTTGAACCTTCGCAGCAGTTCGGAAGCGGCCGCCTCGAAGCGACCGCCCCAGAGCTGATTCGTCACTTCGATGCGACCTCGCGCGCGGACTTGACGCCGATCGGCGAGAGCCGCTTGCGGCCGCGCGTCGGCAGCCCGAAGAGCTTGATGAATCCGGCCGAGTCGGTGACGTCGTAGCCGGTCATGTCGAACGATGCGAGATTCTGCGAGTAGAGCGAGCAGGGACTCTGCCGTCCGATCACGCTCGCTGCGCCCTTGAAGAGCTTCAGCGTGACGGTTCCGGTGACGGAAGAACTGATCGTCTCGACGAACGAATCGAGCGCTTCCTTCAGCGGTGAGAACCACTGTCCGTTGTAGACGAGCTCCGCGTAGCGCGTAGCGAGCCGTTCCTTCTCGTGCGCGCATTCGCGATCGAGCGTGATCGACTCGAGCGCTCTCAGCGCGGTCACGAGCAGTGTGCCGCCCGGTGTCTCGTACACGCCGCGCGACTTGATGCCGATGAGACGGTTCTCGACCAGATCCACGCGGCCGACGCCGTGGCGTCCGCCGATCTGATTCAGCGTCTCGACGAGCCTGGCCGGCGAGAGCTTCTGACCGTTCACCTTCACCGGAATGCCGGCCTCGAATTCGATCGTGACCTTCTCCGCCTCATTCGGTGCGAGCGAGGGATCGACGGTCAGCTTGAACATCGACTCCTCCGGCTCGAACATCGGATCCTCGAGCGGTCCGCCTTCGTGCGAGAGATGCCAGAGGTTCCGATCGCGTGAGTAAGGGTCTTTCTTCGTCACCGATACGGGGATACCGCGCGAGGTGGCGTAGTCGATCGCGTCTTCACGCGAGACGATGTCCCACTCGCGCCACGGGGCGATGATCGTCAGCTCCGGCGCGAGAGCCTGATACGCGAGCTCGAAGCGGACCTGATCGTTTCCCTTGCCGGTGCAGCCGTGCGCAAGTGCGTCGCAGCCGGTCTGCAGCGCGACCTCCACCTGCTTGAGCGCGATCAGCGGACGGGCAGTCGAGGTGCCGAGGAGGTAATCCTTCTCGTAGACCGCACCGGCTCGAAGAACGGGGAAGAGGTAGTCGGAGGCGAACTCCTCCTTCGCGTCGATCAGATGAAAATCGATCGCGCCGGTGCGCTTCGCTTTCTCCGCGAGACCGGTCGTCTCTTCCGCCTGGCCGACGTCGACTGCGACCGCGATGACTTCGCAGCCGTAGTTCTCCTTGAGCCACGGAATGATGACCGAAGTGTCGAGCCCACCTGAGTAGGCGAGGGCCACTCTCTTGATCTGCTTCATGCTGCTTTCTCCTTCGAGGAAATGTTGAGAATGCTGGCGAGCGCGCCGATGAGCTCCGACAGCGCCTGCTTCGGGACGATGTAAGGCGGCAAAAGACGAATCACCTTCTCGCGCGCACTGCCGACGATGAAGCCGCGCTCGCGAAGCTCCGCAACGACCGGTCCCGCGGGGCGATCGAGCTCGATGCCCCACATGAGGCCCATGCCGCGGATGGCGGTGACAGGGGATGTGTCGCTGGAATCGCGGCGGGCGGGGGCGCCCGCCGCCACACAGAGGCGGGTTCTCAGTTCGTTTTCGAACCAGATGCCGAGGTTCCTGATCGTGGGCAACAGCTTCTCTGTTTCTTCGAAGACTACGGTGCCGAGGCGGCAGGCGAGCGGATTGCCGCCGAACGTCGTGCCGTGGTGGCCAGGCTTGACGAGACCTTCGAGCGCCGGTCCGGTGAGGACCGCGCCGAGCGGGAGTCCGCCGCCGAGGGGTTTCGCGAGCGTGATGATGTCGGGAACGACACCGCTTTGCTGGAACGCGAACATCGTCCCGGTGCGCCCGAGTCCGCACTGGATCTCGTCGAAGACGAGCATCGCGCCGGTGCGATCGGCAACGTGCCGTGCGGCGATGAGGAACTCGGCGCTGAGAGGCACGATGCCTCCCTCGCCCATGATCGGCTCGAGGAAGATGGCGGACGTGTTCTCGTTGACCGCAGCTTCGAGCGCTGCGACGTCATTCGGCTCGACGAACGTCACTCCGGGAACGAGCGGCTCGAACGGCGCGCGATAGGCCTCGTGCCCGGTGAGCGACAGCGCGCCGAGCGAACGGCCATGGAAGCTTTCGTTCAGCGCGACGATTCCGCTGCGGCCGGGATTGGCGAGCCGCGCGAATTTCATCGCCGCCTCGTTTGCCTCCGTGCCGCTGTTGCAGAAGAACGCGCGCAGCAGTCCCGATGCGCGGACGAGCTTCTCCGCGAGGATTCCCTGCGCCGGGTGGTAGTAGAGATTCGAGACGTGCAGGAGCGAGGTGGACTCCTCACGCAGCACGCGCTTGATGCGCGGGTGCTGGTGACCGAGCGCATTCACGGCGATGCCGCCGAGAAGGTCCCAGTACTCCTTGCCATTCGCATCGGTGATGCGCGCTCCTTTTCCGCTTCGCGGATGGAATGGCGCGCGCGCGTAATTGCCGAGTACGAACGACTTCTCGCGCTCTTCGACGGCAGCGGGGGATTCGTCATGCAGCAACAAGTTCGGTTCCTCCTCCGATGTGAATCGTGCCGACGCCCGCGGCGAGCGCGTGCAGTGCGGCTTCGAGCTTCGGCTTCATGCCGCCGGTGACCGCGTCGCTGTCGAGCCAGTAGCGCGCGTCAAGGGCGGTGAGCTTCGAGACGACATTGCCGCTGCGGTCGAGCAGTCCCGCGACGTCGGTGATGAACTGCAGCGTCTCCGCTTCGAGCGACTGCGCGATCGCGCATGCCGCGGTGTCGGCGTTGACGTTGAGCAATGTTCCTTCCGGCCCGATGGCGACGGACGAGACGACCGGCAGGATGCCGGCGGCAAGCAGTGCTTCGATGAGCGTCGGGTCGGACGAGGTGACGCGGCCGACGTGGCCGAGCTCTACGCCGCCGATCGGCTCGTGCTTCGTTGCGGCGAGCGTCGAACCGTCGGCACCGGAGATGCCGGCTGCGCGGACGCCGAGCGCGTTCAGTTCGGCGACGAGCGACTTGTTCACCGTCCCGGCG
>JAENWF010000045.1 GCA_016650215.1 Thermoanaerobaculia bacterium | reverse complement strand
TACATGCCGATGCGCGACCGGACGAGTATCTGTCTCTCGTCACAAGCCGGATGTGCGGTCGGCTGCACGTTCTGCGTCACAGGTTTCTTCGGCGCGGGACGCAATCTGACGCCGGGCGAGATGCTCGGACAGTTCTTCGTGATTCAGCACGAAAAGAAGATCTCATCCGAGCAGATGAACGTCGTCTTCATGGGGATGGGCGAGCCGCTGCTGAACTTCGACAATCTCGTCGCGACGCTCGACGTGCTCTATCGCTCGATCGCGCCGAAACGGATCACGGTCTCGACCTCGGGAATCATTCCGGGAATCGAGGATCTTGCCCGGCTCGAGCGGCGTCCCAATCTGGCGATCTCGATCAACGCGCCAGATGAGAAACGGCGCGAAGAGATCATGCCGATCACGACGAAATACCCGCTCGACCAGTTGATGCAGACGTTGCGACGCTTTCCGCTCGAGAAGGGCCGTGAGATCACGATCGAGTACGTGCTGCTCGCCGGCTTCAACGACTCGCCCGCCGACGCGCGCGCCCTCGCGCGGCTGATCCGCGGCATCGACGCGAAAGTGAACGCGATCCCGTTCAACGAGGACCCGAACCTGCCTGCGTGGATGAAGCGCCCGTCCGACTCCGCGATCGACAAGTTTGCCGACACGCTCGTGCAGTCGGGCGCGAGAGTCACGGTGCGAAGATCGAAAGGCCGTGAGATTGCGGCAGCATGCGGCCAGTTGCGCGGCAAGACTGAAGCGAAGAGCCGGGCCACGCGCCGGGTTTAGGCCCGGCCCAAAGCGGCGGCAAGCCGCTTTTTGCTTGTCATCCTGAGCGAAGCGAAGGATCCCCCGCAGGTGAACGATCATCGCCCGGACGCGGGAGATCCTTTGCTTCGCTCAGGATGACAGCGTCGCTTCTAATGAACCTACTCCTGCGATCGAGGGCAACAGAGGACGGAAAGCCGCCGGCTGAAGCCGGCGCCACGTCGCTTACGAATGCTGCCACGAGCCATGCATGACGTGGCGCCGGCTTCAGCCGGCGGCCTTCCGTCTCCCTCCGAGTTCATCACCTCACCCGCTGCGCGTCTCGCCATTCCCGGGCTCAGGATGACAGCTAGCCGCCGCTTTCAGTCAGGACAAATTCACTCATCGGCGTGTGGACCGCGCCGCCTGGTTTCAGTTCGCTCGAGTAGAGCGTCACGGTGTCGACGACGAAGAATTCCGATCGAAAGTCGTGGAGATCCGCCTCAAACGCATCGATCGCATCTTCCGGCCATCGGTCTCGAATCCGCGTGATCGTCAGATGAGGGCGGAAATCGTTCTCGGCCTCGACTCTCCCGGCGATCTCGATGAACGGCTCCTCGGGCTCAACGCCGATCCAGCCGACGCGAGCGTGACTCCGATTGGGAAAGAATCCGCAACCGCGAAGCCTCGCCTTGAACGGCGCGATCCCGTCGAACGAGGGAGAGATCATCCGATCGCCGAGGAAGACGTACGTCAGATGCATTGCCTCGGGGCGTACCCACGATGCTTTGGGAAGGCGCGGGCGCAGCGAGGCGATGACGTGATTCAACTCGCGCGTCGCAGCCTCGGGAAACGAGCTTGCGATGAACAGCCTCATTGTCAGGACTTGCGATCGGCCTGGCCGGCGAGAAACTCCGGCGTGAAGATCTCGCGGATCTTTTCCTCGCTCAGCAGATTCTTCGCGCGCAGAAGGTCGGGAATCGAGGTGCCGCTCTTCGCAGATTCCTTCGCGAGCTCCGCAGCGGCTGCATAGCCGATGATCGGATTGAGCGCCGTCGCGAGCGCAGGAGAGCGGACGTAATACGCTTCGCAGCGCGCGCGATCGGCTTCGATGCCGCGAATGCACTTCGCGACGAACACCGGCAGGTAGTTCTTCAGAATCTCGATCGAGAACGTGATCTCGAATGCCATCAGAGGCATCATCACGTTCAGCTCGAGCTGCCCCGCTTGCGACGCGAACGCGATCGCCGTGTCGGCACCGATGATGTGGAAGAGGACCTGATTCATGCACTCGAGCATCGATGGATTTACTTTTCCCGGCATGATCGAGGAGCCCGGCTGCACGGACGGCAGCAGGATCTCCGCGAGCCCCGTCTGCGGGCCGCTAGCGAGCAGACGCAAGTCGTTCGTGATGCGCGTGAGCTCCAGGGCGAGATTGCGCAGCGCCGAGGAAACGGCGACGATCGGAAGCTGCGACTGCATCGCCTCTCGAAGATCGTCCGTCGCTTCGAGATCGAGCCGCGTCATCGCGTTGAGCTGCTTCACGACCTCGAAGCGATAGCCGGGCGGCGTGTTGATTCCGGTCCCGGTTGCCGTACCGCCGATGCCGAGGACCCGCAGCTCGTTTGCCGCGTCTCCAAGCAGCGCGGTCGATCGACGCGTTGCGGCCGCATACGCCTTGAACTCCTGACCCAGCGTTACCGGCACCGCGTCCTGCAGATGTGTCCGGCCAGACTTGATCACATCAGCGAACTCTGTTCCCTTTCGGTCGAGCGCTTCCGTCAGTTCGTCGAGCGCCGGAAAGAGCTGCTCGAGGAGCATGAGCGCAGCGAGACGGATCGCCGTCGGGAAGACGTCATTGGTCGACTGCGCCATATTGACGTGATCGTTGGGATTCACCGGCTTGTACTGGCCGATCACGCCGCCGAGCCGCATGTTGGCAAGGTTCGCGATCACCTCGTTGCAATTCATGTTGAACGACGTGCCGGCGCCGGCCTGGAAGACGTCGACGACGAACTGAGGCCGGTACTTCGCCTCGTTCGCGAGCAGGTCGTCGCATGCGGCGATGATCGCATCCGCGAGCTTGCGGTCCATCCCGCCGAGATCTCGATTCGCGATCGCAGCCGCTTTCTTCAGAAGGATGAAGGAGCGGATGAAGAGCGGGTGTTCACGCAGGCCGCTGATCGGGTAATTCTCGACCGCGCGCTGCGTCTGCGCTCCGTAGAGCGCATCGTCGGGGACCTGGACTTCGCCGAGGGTATCGCGTTCGCTTCTCACGCTACGCTTTCAGCGCTGCAAGACGCGTTCTCGACTCCTCGAAGACGTTCTTGTGCAGCGACTGGCCGTGTGCATCCATCGTGACGATTGCCATGAAGTCTTCAACCCACAGATGCCAAATCGCCTCGGGCGAGCCGAGATCCATCCAGTCGACGCCATCCACCCGTTTGATCGATGCTGCGCAGACCTGCGCCGCGCCACCGATCGCGTGAAGATAGACCGCGCCATACTCACGGCAAGCGTTGAGGGTTTTCTCGCCCATCCCCCCCTTGCCGATCACGCCGCGGATCCCGTAGTCGCGCATCACTTCGAACTGATACGGCTCTTCACGCGAACTGGTCGTCGGTCCCGCCGCCTTGCAAACCCACTGGTCGCCCTCTTTCACCATCACCGGACCGCAGTGATAGATGATCTGGCCCTTGAGATCGACCGGCGGCTTCGTTCCTTCATGAATGCGGTGATGGACAGAATCGCGGCCGGTGTAGAGCCGGCCCGTGATCGTGACCGTGTCGCCGACGTGGAGGTCGCGGACAGATTGCTCGGTGAGGGGAGTCTCTAGTTTGATCATGGTGATTTTGTGTGTGTTCAGGGAGAACGGGAATGTTGAATGTTGAATGGTGAATGTTGAAAGGAGCGCGAGCGCCTGCCGTTACATTCGACGCTCAACATTCAACATTCCCGTTCTCTCGCCCAAGTACAACCAATTCAATACAACCACTCCCGCGCTTCCCCCTCCGCCCCAACCACCACCCCGCGCCGGCGATATGCCCAGCACATGTACGCCACGCTCACGAAGAACGAGGCGGGGAGGCGGTTCTGCGTGCCGATCTTGCAGGCGAGGAGTGTCGTTTTTCCGCCAAAGCCCATCGGGCCGATGCCTGACTGATTTGCCTTCTCTACGATCCGTTGTTCGAGATCGGCGAGCGCGGGTTCGGAGTTGGTGTCCTCCATCGTCCGGAGAAGTTGCTCTTTCGCGTAGCCGTAGCCGGAGCCGCGATCGCCGCCGATACAGACGCCGAGGATGCCGGGGCCGCAGCCCTGGCCCTGCGCCTGGAGGATGCAGTCGAGAATCGCGTTCTCGACGCCTTTGAGATCGCGTCCGCCGAAATCGGGGTGAGGGAGTGAGTACTGCGCGTTCATGTTCTCGCAGCCGCCGCCCTTGAGCATCAGCTTCACTTCGACGTGTGGCTCGCGCCACTGATGGAAGTGAAAGACCGGGGAGCCGGGTCCGGTGTTGTCGCCGGTGTTCTTGCCTGTCACGCTGTCGACGCTGTTCTGACGCAGGTAGCCGAGTTTCGTCGCACGCCGCACCGCCTCGGTCGCGACTTCTTCGAACTCGATCTGGTCGTATGCGACCGGGGTGTGCACGTAGAACAGGATCGTGCCGGTGTCCTGGCAGAGCGGGAGTGAACTCTCTCGCGCGAGACCGATGTTGCAGCCGATGACATTCAGCGCGACCTCAGCGTTCGACCCCGCAGCCTCGTCTTTGCGTGCAGAGGTAACGGCGCGGACGACGTCGTCGGGCAGTTGCGTCGAGGTGCGGCGGATCAGTTCGAGGAGAGTCTGGAAGAGCGCGGGATCGGCTGAAACGTCCCGCAATGGCGCGGTGGCGGTCATCACGCGGCGAGTCTAATGCATGTCGTACATGCGGGCGGTAACGGCGGTCGGGGAGAGGCGGAATGACGGCGGCAAGCGCGCGGTTTACAAGACTTGAGTGTAAAGCACTCAACGTGAGGTAACCAGATGAATATCAATAAGCTTACGGTCAAAGCTCAGGAAGCGGTCGGCGAGGCGCAGAACCTTTCGCGCGGTGCGGGCAACCCCGAAACCACGCCAGAACATCTCCTTCTCGCGCTCCTCCGGCAGGACGGCGGCATCGTCACGCCGATTCTCAACAAGTTGGGCCTCAATCCTGGAACGATCGAAGCCGAGACGGCGGCCGCGGTCTCGAAGTACTCGAAGGTCGGCGGCGCGTCCGCTGAGCCGATGACCGCGTCATCGCTGCGCAAAGCATTCGACGCTGCATTCGAAGCGGCAACGAGTTTCAACGACGAGTACGTCTCGACCGAACACCTTCTCCTCGGCATCAGCAAGACAAAAGAATCGAATGCGTCGAAGATCCTGACGCGTCACGGCGCGGTTCCCGACGCGTTGCTCAAGGCATTGCAGTCTGTCCGCGGAACCCAGCGCGTGACCGATCAGAACCCTGAAGACAAGTACCAGGCGCTCGAGCGTTACGCGCGCGATCTCACTGCGATGGCGCGCAAGGGAAAACTCGATCCGGTCATCGGCCGCGACGAAGAGATCCGCCGCGTGATTCAGGTGCTTTCGCGCCGGAAGAAGAACAACCCCGTCCTCATCGGGGAGCCCGGCGTGGGCAAGACCGCGATCGTCGAGGGCCTCGCGCGCCGCATCGTCGAAGGCGACGTTCCTGAAGGGCTGAAGAACAAGCGGGTCGTTTCGCTCGACCTGGGCGCATTGATCGCGGGAGCGAAGTTCCGGGGCGAGTTCGAGGATCGCCTCAAGGCGGTCATCAAGGAAGTCGAAGAAAGTGAAGGGGACGTGATTCTCTTCATCGACGAGCTGCACACGCTCGTGGGAGCCGGCGCCGCGGAAGGGGCGATGGATGCATCGAACCTTCTCAAGCCTGCGCTCGCACGCGGCGAACTGCGCGCTGTCGGCGCGACGACGCTCAACGAATACCAGAAGCACATCGAGAAAGATGCGGCGCTCGAGCGACGATTTCAGCCGGTGTACGTGGGCGAGCCGACGGTTGAAGACACGATCGCGATTCTCCGCGGCCTGAAGGAACGCTACGAGATCCATCACGGCGTGAAGATCCAGGATTCTGCGATCGTCGCGGCGGCGGTGCTCTCGCATCGCTACATCAGCGACCGCTTTCTCCCCGACAAAGCGATCGATCTGATCGACGAGTCGGCCTCGCGCCTCCGCATCGAGCTGACGTCGATGCCGCAGGAGATCGACGAGCTGACCCGGCGCATGACGCAGCTTCAGATCGAGAAGCAGGCACTCTCGAAGGAAGAAACCCCGGTCGTGAAGGAACGTCTCCGCACGGTCGAGAGCGAGATTGCCGGTCTCAACGAAAAGATCGGCGCGCTCAAAGCGCAGTGGGAGAGTGAGAAGGGTGTGATCGGCACGATCACCGATGTGAAGAAGAAACTCGAAGCGGCGCGCGAGGAAGCGGCGCGCGCCGAGCGCGACGGAAATCTCAGCCGCGCGGCAGAGCTGACGTATGGCGCGCTTCCGCAGCTTCAGCGCGACGTTGACGCCGCGTCGGCGAGGCTCGCCGAGATGCAGAAGGGCGGCGCACTACTTCGCGAGGAAGTTACCGACGAAGACATCGCGGAGATCGTCTCAAAGTGGACCGGCGTCCCTGTCACGAGGATGCTCGAGTCGGAGATGCAGAAGCTCGTCCGGATGGAAGACAACCTGAGGAAGCGCGTGGTTGGCCAGGAAGAGGCCGTGACCGCCGTAGCGAATGCTGTCCGCCGCTCGCGTGCGGGCCTCAAGGATCCGAACCGGCCGATCGGCTCGTTCATCTTCATGGGGCCGACGGGTGTCGGCAAGACCGAGCTCGCACGCGCGCTCGCCGAGTTCCTTTTCGACGACGAGAACGCCATGGTGCGCATCGACATGTCGGAGTACATGGAGCGTCACGCAGTCGCGCGGCTGATCGGCGCGCCCCCCGGCTACGTCGGCTATGAGGAGGGAGGCCAGCTTACGGAGGCAATCCGCCGCCGCCCCTATGCAGTCATCCTCTTCGATGAGATCGAGAAGGCGCATCCCGAAGTCTTCAACATCATGCTGCAGATCCTCGACGACGGGCGTCTCACCGACTCGAAAGGTCGCGTCGTCAACTTCAAGAACACGGTCATCATCATGACGTCGAATGTCGGCTCGCAGTACATCCACGATTTCCAGCAGTCGGCGAAGTCGCCCGGCCAGGAAGAGGAGATGCGATCGAAGGTCGAAGAAGAGCTGCATCGCCACTTCCGCCCGGAGTTCATCAACCGGATCGACGACGTGATCGTCTTCCACGCGCTCGAGATGCGGCACATCAAGTGGATCATCGAGATTCAGCTCAAGCGGCTCTCGAAGATGATCGAGGAGCGCGGGCTCAACATCGACATCAGCGACGCGGCAAAGGAGCACATCGCACGCGAGGGCTACGATCCGGCGTTCGGTGCGCGTCCGCTCAAACGCGCGCTGCAGAAGCTGATCATCGATCCGCTCGCACTCCGCCTGCTCGAAGGAACGTTCAAGTCGGGCGACACGGTCTTCGTCAACGTAACGCGTGACGGCAAGCTCGATCTCTCGCTCGAGCCTGAACCGATGAGCGTGCACTGACTACCGCATGTCATAGAGGCGGATCGATGTTCCGACCCGCCGGTAGGGTTGCTGGTCGAGCCAGCGGAGAGCGGGGTCGCGCAGCTTCAGCATCGTCTCACTCGCGGCGACCCAGCCGGTGACCGGCACGTCACCGATGCCGTGCATCTGCGGAAGGCCGAGGTGCTCGAGTGGCGCAGAAGTCAGCAGCGCGACGTGAAGCTCGCGGATGTCGAGCTCGCGACAGACGCGCTTGAGCCGCAGGAGGTCCTGTCCCCAATCCAGATTGCTGTCGACGACGATCTTTTCCGGCGATTTCCCTGCGGCCTCGTTGAACCACGACAGATAGTCGGGATGCGCGGCGAGCGATCCGATCAGAAGCCATCCGAGAAGTGCTACCGCGGCCACGCGACCCGCGCGTTGCCTCCAGAGCCACGCCACCGCCAGCGACGCGGCGATTGCGATCGGAGGAAAGACGACGAGCACGTGGCGCACGCCGATGTTGATCGAGGCAGTCATCGTGACCGCTAGCATCGCTGCCGCCACGAGCATCAACTCGATCGCGTTTCGGCTCTTCACGAACAGCGAAAGCAGCGCGAGGATCAGAAGCGGGAGCGGCGTCTTGAAGAAGAGTGTGACGGGGAAGTAGTACCAGAACCCGCGCCAGCTCAGCTTTCCGAGGAGGAACGCCAGGTGGCCACCCTGGTCGTGAACCTTTACGTTGAGGATGCCGGCAATGAAGAGCGGAGCGGGAAGAGGGATCGTTTGCGCTGCAACGCCCATGCGCTCGCTTTTCGTGGCTGAGCGGACCAGGCCGACGGCGTGCGGACTCGCGTCGGCCAGCGTGCTGAACTGAAATCGATAGCCCGCCCAGATGATCAATGGAACGATCACGACCGCCGGCCAGAGTGTTTTGAGCGGCAGGCGTCTGCGTGCGAGAACCATGACGGCCGCGCCGGCAGGGAAGAAGATCAGGAACGAGAACTTGCAGAGAAGGCCAATACCGATCGCGATGCCGAGTACGACTGCCCGGGAACGCGTCGGCGACTCGAGCCATCGGAGAAAGAGATAGAGCGCGGTGATCGTGGTGGCGACGCCAGCCATATCGGTCGTCGCGACGCCTGCATGCGCGAGCAGCGGCTGCACTGACGCGACGAGCCCCGCGGCGATCAGCGAGATCGCCGGGCCTCCGACGTGAAATGCCCACGCCGCGGTCGCTCCGATCGTGATCGCGAAAAAAAGGAGGTTGGGTATCCGCACACGCGCGAGGTTGGCCACGTACCGGTTGTTCGTCAGCAGCAGTTCGTTTCCGTAAGCGACCCAGTCGGTGGTTTGAGGCGCGGTATGGCGGATGGCGCGCAGCGGAAGTGCAAGGATTGCGCGTGCCAGCGGGGGGTGCTCGATGTCGAGCTTGTAGTCCCCGGTCAGCAACCAATCGAAACCGGCCGCCACGTGCGCCGGCTCGTCGACGACCTGCGAGAAGACTCGATGCGTGGTGGCTACTCGAGCGAGCGAGAGCACGATGATCACGGCGATTCCCCCGATCAGGGCATTCCGGCTCATGGATGTGCGGGATACTCTCACAGGCGCACGGGCGACGTCGCGCCCGCGGCGTCCGTAGAAAGTCGTGATGAACCGCCGCCTCCTCGTTCTCTTCGCCGCATTCCTGATCATCGGACTTGCGTCAGGTCTCCGCTTCAATGAGCTGAAGGAGTGGTCGTTCAACAACGACGAGATTGCGGAAGTGCGATGGGCTTCACAGCCGTTCGCGGACATGATCCGCGACGTTCGCAACGACCTCGTTCACCCGCCGCTCGACTACATGTTGCAGCATCTTCTGTGGCGGGCAGACGCGAGCGAGATGACCCGCCGCCTTCCTTCGGCCATCTTCGGAGTCGCCACGGTCGCTCTGCTCATCGTTCTGGGGCGCCGCTGGTTCAGCCCTGCCGCGGGACTCGCCGCCGGTTTTCTCCTCGCGATCGCGCCGATGCATGTCCGCTATTCGCAGGAGGTTCGCCCCTATGCATCGGGAGTGTTCTTCGTACTGCTGGCGCTCGTAGCGCTCGAGCAGTACGCGGAGAGGCCGCGGCGCGCATGGGCGGTGACCTGGTTCGTCTCCGTCCTGCTCGCAGGCGGAACGCTCTACTTCGCCGGCATGATTGCGGGGTTCGTGTCGCTCGTGCGGATCTTCATCGACCGCAATGAGAATGAGAGTTTGCGAACGCTCTGGAAGCGGCTGCCGCTGATCGTACTGGGCTGGGCGTTGCTTTACGCGCCGTGGATGACGGTCGTCCTCGCCGTCGTGAAACGGAACCCGGCGGCGCCACGCGACAGGCTCTGGATTGACTGGTGGCTGTTCCGAATGCACGCGTTCGCAGCGGGAGATCAGCAGTACGAGCGGGTTTCGCTCGGCTCATGGTTCTTCTGGGTGGCAGTCGCAATCGGTATCGCGCTCGCCTTCCGTCACCGGTTGCTTCGCACGGCGGCGGCGTGGTTTGTCGCCGGTACCGCGATGTCGATTCTGGCGCTGCAACTGCGGCCGCACTATCCGACGCCGCGCTATCTGATGCCCGCGGCCATCGGTGCCTTTCTGCTCGCCGGCGCTGCGGTTGGGTGGCTTTGGAGCGTGAAGCTTCTGCGTGGCGCCGCGGTCATGCTGCTCGTCGTATTCGCCGCCTACTCATCGATGACGCTGGAGCGCTATTTCAGACAGCGAACGAACTGGCGCCGTGTAACCGAGTTCGTCTACGAGCGCGTGAAGCCCGGCGACACCGTCTTTCTGACGAACTCGTGGGTCATCAGAAACTTCGGCTTCTACTGGCTGACGATGCCGCGCCGCAGCGACGTTTCCGTCGAGCGCTTCGAACCGTCGAACCGCGAATTCGCCGGTCCGGCGTGGATCGTCACGGCCCAATGCGACGCGCGCCCCGTGCTTCTCACGGCCGGCCTCATGGGCGAATGGCCCTACACGGACTACGCGACCGTCCGCTATCTCCGAGCCGGCCAGCGCATGCAGTTGAACGAAGAGCTCTGCCCCGAATAAAGGAGGACCGAGGACTGAGAGGCTTTGAAAAAAACCAGCCCTGAGCGGAAGGGATGACGGTTCTGTGTGGCGCCCGCCGACCCGCGGCGGCGCCCTCTGAGTCATTTGCGATATCCCTGTTCCTATAGCCGCAGAGCGCCGCGCCACACAGAGGCCGCATTTCTTCACACCGTCTCTCGTGTGGATCCGGGAACATGATCCCCGCAGAGATCACTCAGTCCTCAGTCCTCATACCTCAGTCCTGAGATTCAGTTCCGCAGCATGTAGATCCGCTCGCCGGCGCGCGCCATGCCGAGATCCTCGCGGGCGATCTTCTCGACTGCGAAGGTAGAGCGGCGCGCACTTTCGACCTCGCTGCGAAGTCGGGCGTTGTCCGATTCGAGCTGGCGGATGTCGGTTCTGAGGTCATTGACGCGGTGACGCGCGTGCTGGAGCTCGGCGATGCCGCGGTCGCTGAAGAAGAACGAGACGAGAAAAACGATCGTGAGAACGCCGGAAAGAAGGGTGACCGCTTTCAGCGTCACCTGGGTGGCGCGGCGGGTATCGCGGGTTGAGACCGGAGCCGGCATCGTTGCTTAGTATAATCCTCGTGTGAAGCGCGATTCTGCTTCGAACCCTCTCACGGAGAGGTACGCCTCTCCCGAGATGTCGTATCTCTTTTCCCCCAACTTCAAGTTTCGAACGTGGCGGCGGCTCTGGATCGCGCTCGCGGAAGCCGAGAAAGAGCTCGGCCTGGCGATCACCGACGCGCAGCTCGAGGAGCTGCGCCGCGCCGCGAACGACATCAACTACGAGGATGCCGAGCGCCGTGAGCGCGAGATCCGGCACGATGTGATGTCGCACATTTACGCGTACGGACTTGCCGCTCCCTCCGCGAAGGGGATCATTCACCTCGGCGCAACTTCGGCGTTCGTCACTGACAACACCGACATTCTGCAGATGTCAGAGGCTCTGACAATTCTGCAGCGGCACATCGTCAACATCATGGCGCGGCTGCGTGAGTTTGCCTGGCGCTGGCGCGCGACGCCGGCGCTTGCGTTCACGCACTTCCAGCCTGCCCAGCTCACGACGGTTGGCAAGCGCGCGACGCTCTGGCTGCACGATCTTCTTCTGGACTACCGCGAGATCGAGCACCGCCGCGAATCGCTTTCACTTCTCGGTGTGAAAGGCGCCACCGGCACGCAGGCTTCGTTTCTCAGTCTCTTCAAGGGCGACGAATCGAAGGTCAACCGCCTCGAGCAGCTCGTTGCCGAAAAGGTCGGGATGAAGCGGAGCTATCCGGTCTCGGGCCAGACGTACACCCGCAAGGTCGACTCCCAGGTCGTCAACGCACTGAGCGGGTTCGCACAGACGGCGTCGAAGTTCGGCTACGACATGCGCCTGCTGCAGCACCTGCACGAGATCGAAGAGCCGTTCGAGGAAGAGCAGGTCGGCTCTTCGGCGATGGCGTACAAGCGCAATCCGATGCGCGCCGAGCGTCTCGACGCACTCGCGCGGCACTTGATCGTGAACGCGCTCAATCCCGCGCTGACCGCTGCGACCCAGTGGTTCGAGCGAACGCTCGACGACTCGGCGAATCGCCGAATCGCAATGCCCGAGGCATTCCTTGCGGCCGATGCGCTGGCGCTCATCTTCGACAACATCGTTGGAGGGCTCGTCGTGCACGAGGAGGTCATCGCGACGAATGTCCGCCGTGAGCTGCCGTTCCTCATGACCGAGAACCTGATGATGGAGGGGGTGCAGCGCGGAGGCGACCGCCAGGTGCTGCACGAGCGCGTGCGCGTACACTCGCAGGCGTCGGCCGATGCGATGAAGCGCGGGACAGCAGAGAACGATCTTTTCGATCGCATCGCGAAGGACGCCCTCTTCGGCATCGACCGGGCGACCATCGCGAAGATGGCTGACCCGGCGGCGTACACCGGACTCTCGCGTCAGCAGGCCGAGAGATTTCTGGCGCAGGACATCGACCCGATTCTTGCAGCACACCGCGATCAGATTCACGAGACGGCGGGGGAGGTGAGGGTGTGACGAGCGAGCAGCTCAAGACCACGACAAGACTGTTGGCAGTCGCGCTCTTCGTCTTCGCCTCCTACGGCTGCGCCACGACCGCCCCGGCCCCGCAGGCTTCGCAGATCCTGCAGGGAATCGCGAGCTGGTACGGGGAGGAGTTCTCGGGCCGCACGACAGCGAACGGCGAGATTTTCGACCCGCTGCAGCTCACCGCCGCGCATCGCACGCTGCCGTTCGGAACTGTGCTCGAAGTCACCAACCCGAAGAGCTCGAAGATGGTGCGCGTACGGATCAATGACCGGGGGCCTTATGTCGGCAATCGCGTGCTCGATCTTTCGTATGCCGCAGCGCAGCAGATCGGACTCATCGAGCCCGGCAGCGGCATGGTGGAGATGAAGATCATCAACATCGGCAAGGGCGAGCGCGAGCCGCCTGCGCCGTTCGAGGTAACGATCGACGAACTGAGAAAGCCGATCGTCGTTGCCGTGCAGGATCCGCCGCCCGTCGCGTTTCCACTTCCGTCAGAAACCGGCGCGAACGATTTCCGCGTCGATGTGGTCGAGGAGCGCCGCGGCGTTCCGACCCGGAGGCAGGTCGGTGCGGATGGGAAGACGATCGAGAACGTGCCGATGACCTCGGCGCCGACGCAGGTTCCGCCACCTGCACCGGCCGCGATCACTCCGCCGAAGAGGGTCGCCACATCAACGAAGTTCGTCGTGCAGCTCGGAGCGTTCTCGCAGGAAACGAATGCCAAAGCGCTGCTCGAGCGAGTGACCCGCATCGGCCAGTCAGCGTTCGTCGATCACGCCACGCTGTATCGCGTGCGCATGGGTCCATTCGACACTCGCGACCAGGCTGTTGCCGCGCGAACCGTCCTCGAGGCGAATGGCATGTCAGCAATCGTGCTCGCCGAGTGATGAAGTCAGAGGGGACGGCGTCTAAACCAATTCCGATTCTGCGAAGAAGAAGCTGATCTCGGCCTTTGCATTGTCGTCCGAGTCGGAGCCGTGGATCGCGTTCTGCTCGATCGACTCGCCAAAGTCCTTTCGGATGGTTCCGGCGTCGGCCTTTGCGGGATCGGTCGCGCCCATCACCTTGCGCAGGTGCGGCACAGCATCCTCGCGCTCGAGCGCGGCGACGTAGACGGGACCGGACGTCATGTACTTGACGAGGTCCTTGAAGAACTGGCGCTCGCGATGAACGCCGTAGAAGCTCTCGGCCTGTTTCTGCGAAAGATGGAGCTTTTTGAGCCCGCGGACGCGGAAGCCCTCGGCTTCGAGCTTCGTGATGATTTTCCCGAAGTTGCCCTTGCGGACCGAGTCGGGTTTGATGATGGTGAAAGTGCGATTCGACATACGTTTCCTCAGCTACAGATTTGGGGCGCGGATTATAGGTCAGAAGACGGCGATCACGAGCCCGTTCTCGTAGCGGTACGACGGCTCGCGTGGAATCGCCTCGTCGTCGCGGCAGATGATCGCGCTTCGGAGCTCGACCGGGTGCATGATCTCGACACCGTCGCCGATGATGCAAGACTCGACCGAAGTGCTTCCGCCAATCCGGCAGTTCGCGCCGATGATGCTGTTGCGCACTTCACCCTTGATCGAGCTGCGCACGCCGATCGAGGATCGCACAGGCTTGCCGAGGATTGTCGCGGTCGAGTGCACGACCGAATCGCCGACGATCTTCGACCCGCTCTCGAGCGGAAGCGCGCCTTCGAGCGTGAGGTCGAGCACGCCCGACCCGGCGTCGATGTAGCGGTGCGGCGTGCCGATGTCGAACCACGGGGCCTCATCGATGACCCCGGCAATGATGTCGCTCTTCTTCGCGATTGCCGGCTGGTACACCTCGTCGACAATCCCCGAGAACTCCTTCTCGGGCAGAAGCTTGAAGATGCGCGAACTGATGACGTGCGAGCCGGAGAACATGAGCGCTTCCCCGGTGCCTCGTCCGAAGCCGTTGATCTCGCCGCTCTCGAACCAGACCGCGGTGAAGCGGTCGCCTTCCGGCGGATGCCGAAGCGTCAGCGCCGCGAGCGCATCCTTCTCTCGCCGCTTTTGAAGCAGCCCTGCGTACGGCGGCGTCTGAATCGTGTCGCCGTTGACGAGGAAGAACTCCGGCTCGTTCTCGAGAATCGCGCGGACCTTGCGGACGCCGCCACCCGTCCCGAGGATCTCAGGCTCGAACGAAAAGTGAAACTTGCATTGGCTGCCGTAGGTCTTTTCGAGGTAGGTCTCAATCGACTTCGGCAGGTGGTGCAGGTTGACGACGATCTCTTTCACGCCCTCGCGGAGGAATCCTTCGACCGCGTAACCGATCAGCGGCCTGTTGCAGACCGGGACCATCGGCTTCGGCACGTTGAACGTCAATGGCCGCAGGCGTGTGCCATAGCCCGCTGCGAGGATCATTGCTTTCATCGTTTTGCCTGAAAATGCACGCTACGCGCCCGCCAGCTCTTCGGGGGCGAAAACCATGTTCTCCGGCAGGTCGGCGCGCGTACGGCGGTGCTGACGGTACAGGTCCGCATAGCTCAGGCGCAAGGCCTGATCCATGTTCATGCCGAGATCGGTTGCAACCGAGCGGATGATCTCCATCGGCCCCTCGATCTCGAAGTAATTTCCGATCGGCGTGCGGTCGATGACGACTTCGACATCGCGGACGCGCCAGACCTCGCGATACTTCTGATAGCGAAAGACCGGCTTGTAGCCGAGGGAGTCGAAAAGCTGGATCGCGAGCTCGAAACTCTCGACGCCGGTCTGCACTTCCTCGCGCGACTTGATGCCCCCCTCGATCGACATCGGGCCTTTGAAGGTCGCGAGCGAGTAGCGCCCGAATTTGCGGACGCGCAGCAGTGCGCCGCGCGTTCGCAGCTCGCCGCGGCGATCGAGAACGATGTTGTCCTCGAATGTCTCCGGATAGAGCCTCGTCGCGCCGATCTCGTGCAGTTTGCGCGTCAGCTCGTTGCGGTCGGAGAGAGGGAACTTGACTTCGATTTCCTGCGCCATGGCTGAGGACTGAGGGATGAGGATTGAGGACTGAGTGTCCTCGGGTCTCATCCTTTCCGAAGGACCTCCACGCCGGGGAGGGTTGCGCCGGAGATGAACTCGAGGGAGGCGCCGCCGCCTGTGGAGATGTGAGTGATTTTGCTGGCGAAGCCGGATGCGTTGACCGCTTCGACCGACTCGCCGCCGCCGACGACGGTCGTGGCCTTTGCGTCCGCGACCGCGCGTGCGATTGCTTTCGTTCCCTTCGCGAACTCGTCTTTCTCGAACACGCCCATCGGACCGTTCCAGAAGACAAGTTTCGCGTTCTTCACTTCGGATGCGTAGCGCTCGATCGTCTTTGGCCCGATGTCGAACGCCTTCTGCGCCACCGTCAGCCCTCTGGTCGCTTCGACCGTCTCGATCTTCGTTGGCGAGTCGAGCGAGTCGGCAACGATGAGATCCACCGGCAGCACGACCTTCGCGCCGGCATGGAGAATTCGTTTCGCGACGGCCATCGACTCGTTGTCGACGAGCGAGCCGCCCATCGCGACTCCCTGGGCCGCGAGAAAGGTATTCGCCATGCCGCCGCCGATGAGAATCGTGTCGGCAAGACGCACGAGCGCTTCGAGAGGCTCAATTTTCCCCGCGATCTTCGCTCCGCCAAGCAGCGCGACGAACGGGCGCTCGGAGATGTTCGTCACTTTCTGGAGGAACTCGAGCTCCTTCACGAGGAGGAGGCCGCCCGCCGTGTTCTCTTTCGGGAAGAGCCGCGGCAACGCGTCGATCGAGGCGTGCGCGCGATGCGATGCGCCGAACGCATCATTGACGTAGAAATCAGCCAGCTTGCGGAGTTGTGCGGCAAACGCGCCGTCATTGTTCTCCTCCGCCGCGTGAAAGCGAAGATTCTCGAGCAGAAGAATTTCCCCCGGTTTCAACGCGGCCGCTTTCGCCTCGGCGTCCGCGCCGACGCAGTCATCCGACCATTGGACGTTCGCACCGGTCAGCGACGCGAGGCGCTCGCGAACAGGTTTGAGCGAGTACTCTTCCTTCCGCTCCCCCTTCGGACGGCCGAGGTGGCTCGCGACGACGAGCGACGCGCCCTTGCCGCGGAGCTGCTCGATCGTGCGCAGCGTCGCCTCGATGCGCGTCGCGTCGCTGATGGCCGAGCCTTCGAGGGGAACGTTGTAATCGACCCGGTAGAAAACGCGCGAGGCCTTCGCGAGCTTCAGGTCGTCGATGCTGCGTATCGTGATCATGCGTGCTGCATCGACGCTTTCTTCACGCGCGCAACGTATGCGATCAGATCCAGGATCCGATTCGAGTAGCCCCACTCGTTGTCGTACCACGAGAGGACCTTGTGCATGTGCGGATTGACCGATCGGGTGAACGTGGTGTCGACGATCGAGGAGTTTGCGTTGTCGTTGAAGTCGATCGATACGAGTTGTTCGTCAGAGTAGGCGAGGATGCCTTTCAATTCTCCATTGGCGGCTTCCCGCAGCACCTTGTTGATCTCTTCCGCGGACGTGGGTTTCTCTGTGTTGAACGTCAGGTCGACCAGCGAGACGTTCGGCGTCGGAACACGGACCGAGATCCCGTCGAACTTTCCCTTGAGCTCGGGAAGCACGAGGCCGATCGCCTTTGCGGCGCCGGTCGAGGTGGGGATCATGGAGAGCGCGGCCGCGCGGCCGCGGCGCAGGTCTTTGTGCGGCAGATCGAGGATCTCCTGATCGTTCGTGTACGAGTGGATCGTCGTCATGATCCCCATCGTGACCCCGAACTTTTCATGGAGGACCTTCGCCACCGGCGCAAGGCAGTTCGTCGTGCACGAGGCGTTCGAGATGATGCGCTGCTTCGAGACGTCGAGAGTCTTCTCGTTGACGCCCATGCAGATGGTCGCGTCGGCGTCTTTCGACGGAGCGGAGATGATGACGTGTTCGACCGACTTCTTCAGGTGAAGCGACGCCTTTTCTTTCGATGTGAAGCGGCCTGACGACTCGACCACGATCTCGACTCCAAGATCGCTCCACGGAATCTCGGCAGGATCGGGGCTCGAGAAGACGCGCAGCTCTTTCCCGTCGATCCTGAGACCGGTCGGCGTTGCTTCGACCTTGTTGT
>JAENWF010000044.1 GCA_016650215.1 Thermoanaerobaculia bacterium | reverse complement strand
CCACCCGCCCGCCCCCGCCCCAATCGCGCGCACCGCGGCGGCTTCCCGCTCCTCCCACTCGCCGCTGACGATCGTCCAGCGCGTTTCGAATTCGTCGAGTGCGCGGCGGAACGCGTCGAACAGCTCCTCGCGCTCATCGCCACCCGCGTCGCGCGCGGGGTCGAGCTTCCACGGTACGTCGGTGTCCATCAATAGATAGAGATCGGCTTTTCGCCGCCGCGCTTCCTCCTCGATCCAGGCCGGGCACTCGCCGTAGTAGTGGCGGCTGTAGACGACCGTGCTGATGAGATCCGTGTCGAGGATCGCGAGGTCATCCTCGATGTGCGCCTCTGCGGCCGCTATCTGACCGCGGGCGATCGGTTCGACGTCCGCGAGGGTGAGGTTGTTGCCGTGCTTCAATGCGTACTCACGCGCGAACTCCGCCACCACGGTCGCGCCGAACCGCTGGCCGAGCCGCGTCGCGAGCTCGCTCTTTCCCGTCGATTCGGGGCCCGTCAGGCAGATGCGAGTGACTTTTGCCATTTGCGATAGCCGGCAACGCCGAGAATGAGCAGGACTACATAGAGCGCGGCCGTCGGATAGAGCTCGCGGCGGAGGTAGAGGTAGATCGAAACGACGTTGATCACGATCCAGAACAGCCAGTTCTCGATCCACTTCCGCGCCGTCATCGCCTGGGCGACGATGCTGAAGCCAGCGATGGATGAGTCGATGAGCGGCGCGGGATTGTTCGTGTAGCGGCGCTGAAGCAGAGTCGTAATGACCGACATCAAGATCGCAGCGCCGAGAACGAGCGGCCACGAGCGGCGCGGGGTCCGCGAGACCGGCAGCTCTCTCCGATTCTCACCGCCGCGCAACCATGCCCACCAGCCGTAGACCATCAGCCCCAGCCAAACGAGCTGAAGGCCTGCCTCCGCGTAGAGACGCGCGTGCGCGTAGATCCACGCGTAGAGCAGCACGCTTGCGATTCCCGTCGGGTAGTACCAGAGGTTCTCACGCGTCGCCAGCCAGATGCTGACGACCGTGATGATCGCTCCCGCGATCTCGATCGCGCTCACAGGCGGACGTCGAGCATGACGACGAAGTGCCGCGTCGCCTGCGGGTAGTAGTAAGCCGTACCGGAAACCTGATCGCTCCCGTCGGTCCGGTAGAGATAGCTGTATCCGCTCGGAAAAACCCGCTGGTTGTCGAAGAGATTGTTGACCTGCAGCGACAACCGCAGCGCTTTCGTCAGCGAGTAGGCGAGACTCGCATCGACGACAAAGAACGACGGCGTAACGAAATCGGCGTTGTTCGTGTTGTCGAGGAACGATTTGCCGGTGTAACGGGCAACGAGTCCGGCGCTAAGCGAGGGTCGCGGCGTGTACTCGACGGCCTGGTTGATGGTGAGGGACGGGGTCAGCAGCGGCTCGACGTTGTCAAACCGTCGCGGGCGGCTGTCGACCCAGTTCCCCCCGTCGTCATAGACGTCGTAGAACTGCGTCCACTCGCCGATGCGGTTGCGGCTCAGATTCGCGTTGGTCCGAAGCCGCAGCCCCGGCATCGCCTGCACCGAGGCCTCGACTTCGATTCCGCGCCGATAGCTGCTGTCGACATTGCGGCGGAGCAGAAGACCGATCTCCGACAGCTCACCGGTCGAGGCGATCTCGTTGCGAAACTCCATCGCGTACAGGTTCGCGGCGAGCGTCAGACGTGCGGTCTGCCAGTCAATGCCCGTCTCGATGTCGATGAGACGCTCCGGGTGAACCGCGCGAAGGTCGTAGGCAACACTCGGGTTGTCTTCACCGGAGAAAAGGTCGTTGCGCGCCGGCTCGCGCGACGAGACTCCGGCAGACGCGTAGACGCTCGATCGCGCCGACGTGCGATAGCGCGCCCCGATCTTCGGATTGAAGAAGGTCCATGAGATCGGCTCGATGGCGGCCGTGCCGTGATAGTCGAAGCTGCTGAACCGCACCTGCGCGTCACCGTACAGGTGCCATCGCTCGCGGTCGACGCTCGCCTTCGCGAACACATTCGCCTCATGCTTCACGCCGTAGTTCGAGTAGTCGCGCGGGCCGTCGACGAGATCGCGCGTGTGCTCGCGACGGAAGCGATTCACGTGCACGCCGTAGTTGGTCGTGACATTGCCGAATGTGCTTCTCATCGTCGCGAGGGCGCCAAGGAGCATTCCGTCGAGGCCGTATTCACGGAGGCTGGGCGCGTCAGTGGCGTAGTCGAAAAGCCGGTACCAGCCATAGCCGCGCTGGTAGTAGACCGCGGCGGTCATGTCGGCACCGCCGGGGAGCGCGTGCAGATACTGGAGCTGCGCGAGGTCGTAGCCGAAGCTGTCTTTCTCTTCCGGCTGCAGAGGATTGGCGCGGAGATTTTCCTTCAACGTTTCCGCATCGGTCGCGTAGAACGAAAGCTGCTGCCACTCGCGCGCGGTGAATCCGGTCAGCCGCAGTTGCGAAGTCTCGTTCTGCTTCGCTGCGCTCAAGAAAAGATTTCGCTGCCGGATGCCGGACGACTCGCGGAACGAGTCCGACTCGTTGTACGACCCGCGCGTGTACAGCGAGAAGCCGCCGGGCAGCGCGCCCGACTGGTAGCCGACGGTCGCGAACCGGCTGTTGAACGAGCCTGTCGCGACTCGCGCGCTCGTCTGCTCCTCCTGCGCGAGGTCGATGCTCTCGAGATTCACCGAACCCCCGAACGAAGGCGAGCCGACTGTCGACGTGCCGACGCCGCGCTGCAGCTGGATGCTCTGAAGCGAGTGCGCGAGATCGGGGAAATCGACAAAGTACGTCCCCATGTCCTCCGAGTCGGCGAGCGGCACACCGTCGAGCGTGAAGTTGATCCGGGTCGGTGTCACGCCACGCATCGTGATGTACGAATAGCCGCTCGTACCACTCCCAGACTCGGCCCACGCATTGATCGAAGGCGAGTCGCGGAGCAGCAGCGGGATGTCCTGCTGGTGATACTGCGCGTCGATCTCCTGCCGGTCGATCTCGCTCGTCGTGACCGGCGTCGCCGCATCCGCGCGGATGCCGGAAACGACGATCGTCTCGACGAGCCCGGGCGTGAGCGCGACCTCGAGGCTCTCACCCGCGGCCATCGTGCGCGTCTCGGTCCGGAACGCGGGGTGCGTGAAGCGGACGTCGTACGACCCGGCAGGCACCTCTGCGATGAACGCTCCCGCGCCGTTCGTCTCAACGGTCCGGAGTCTGCCGATCGATACCTTCACGCCGGAAAGCGGCCGGTTGAGGTTGTCGGCAACCGTGCCGCTGATGGTCGCGGCGGACAGCGATGTGCTGAACAGAAACGCGGCGATGAACCGGACGAATGCACCCATGGAAACCTCTCAGGCTTTTCCAGGAGTCCTCGAGATTGAGAACACCGGCTCGGCGCCGGTGTGCCTTTCCCTACGCCGGTCTCAACCGGTTCAGGTTCGAAGGGTTTGATCTCAGGCCGTTGAAGGCCACCCCCAGGCTCCTACTACGGGGAAGTGTACGTTATTTTGGGGAGGGAGGGCGAAGGCGGAGGGTGGAGCGCGTTTCAACATTCAACATTCAACATTCAACATTACGCTTCGAAACGCACGGAGACGGGAATGTTGAATGTTGAATGCTGAATGTTGAATGTTGAATGTTGCTGTGGGCGCTCGGCTCCTCGTCACTTCATCGCGAGCGTGATCGCCGTCCCGGGCACGACCTTGTCCTGGGCGACGTAGGGATCGTTCGGATTCTTGGTTGCGGCGTCGCCGTCGGAGTCGAGGCGGGCTTCGACGCGCATCGAGGCGGGAAGCGGCTGGCCCATCATCGAGTCGGCAGAGCTGAGGTCGAATGTGAGGGGGAACGACACCGGGGCGACGCGTTTGACCGCGACCGGGGGACCTCCCATCACACCTGCGGGTCTCGCGATGACATAGAGGACGCCTCCCTGGCTCGCGCGGCCGCGCGCTGCCGCATCGAGATCGAGAGTAATGCGAACGCTCTGGCCTCCTGCGGCGACCGGCATGGGAGTAGCGGGCTCGGCGCCCACTCCCGGCAGCGGTGGATGTCCGGCGGGTAGTTGACCCGCGGCGGTCTGCGCGGGAGCGTTCTTCTCCATCCCCTTCGCCTGCATCTGGTTCAACACGTCCTGAAGCCGCGCTTTCTCGTCGGGACGGCGGCGCATCGCTTCCTGCATCGCCTTCTCGGCTTCCTTCGGACGGCCTTCCTGCGTGTGAACCCACGCGAGCGCGACCCACGCGTCGAGCAGAGTCGGCTCTTTCTTCGTCGCGCGCTCGAGCATCGCAGCCGCCTCTTTTCCTTCACCCATCGCGAGGCGGACGAGCGCCTGATACGTCATCGCGCGCGCATGATCGGGCTGCTTCGCGAGAACGAACTGCGTGTTGTCGAAGGTTCCCATCAGATTCTCGCGCTCGAGATACGCCTGTGCGAGATCGACCCGGAGCTCGAGATTCTCGGGCTGGCTCTTCACCATTGCTTCGAGCTGCTGAAGCGCGGCGTCGGGCTGTCCCGGCTGACCCTGTTGCGGCTGCTGCATCGACCCGGCCTGCATCTGCTCGGGTTCGCGCGGGCTTGCCGCTTTCGATACAAAGTACCAGAGGAGTCCGAGCGCGAGGATCGATCCCACTCCCCAGGCGAACCCGATCATTGCGGCGTTGCGAGGATTGACTGCGATTTTATTCGCAGCGTTGACTGGCGCCGGAACGTTCAGAGCCGACGGGGGAGCCGGTTTGGCTCCGGCGATCCGATCGATATCGCGTAACACCTGCGCGGTCTCGAGCTCGAGCCGCGTCCGCTCCTCGGCGAGCTGCTCGGGCGTCGACTTCGTCGTGTCTTCGAGCTCGCGCAACTGCCTGATGAGAGCGTCGCGCTTCGCGAAGAGATCTCGCTGTTCAATCGAATCCGTTGTAGTTTGCTGCGCGGAGCGGCGCCCGCGGAAGAAATAGATGAACATCACGCCGAGGATCAGGCCGGCGCCCAGAATCGCGAGCGCGCTCAGCCAGTCAGTCTGTCCTGTCATTACTTTCCTCCGCCAACCATCTCACGCACACGCGCCACATATGGATCCTCGGCGGGTGCAGGCGGCGCCGGGGCCGCTGCTACGGATGGCTGAGCGAGTTTCCGCATCTTCATGAATACGACCGCCGCGCCGAGCACGAGCACGATCACCGGCAGAAGCCAGACGAGCGCGTTCACTCCCTGGAACTTCGGCTTTAACAACACGAACTGCCCGTACGAGTGTTCGAAGTACTGAAGGATCTGCTCCTCGGTGTAGCCACGCGCGAGGAGCTCGCCTACCTGCTTCTTCATGTTCACGGCCATCTCTGCGGGCGAGTCGGAGACGGAAAGACCCTGACAAACCGGACAACGGAGAAGTCCCCCGATGTACTGCGTCCGCTCCTTCAGCTCCTCGCCCGCGAGCGGACGTCCCTGCGGAGGACCGACGAACTGCGCCGCGTCCGGAACCTGCGCCGCCTGCCCGAACGCCAGAGCCGCCGCCAGCATCGCGGCTGCAACCATAGAAAGAGATTTCATTGCCCCATCGCTTTCGCTAGATTCGCCCGCAGATCGTCGGTTGTAAGTGGACCGTCATGTTTGCCGACGATCTTTCCGGTGGAATCGAGGAAGAAGGTCTCCGGCACGCCGCCGATACCGTACGCGATCGCGGTCTTCCCCGCCTCGTCGATCACGGTCGGATAGGAAGAGCCGCGGTCATTGAGAAAGCGCTGGATCTTCTCTTCGGTGTCCTGAAAAACGACACCGACAAACTGCACGCTCGAGCCGAGGTTGCGCGCATTTGCCACGAGAACAGGATGCTCCTCGTAACAGGGGCCGCACCAGGTTGCCCAGAAGTTGAGGACGACCGGCTTGCCGCGGAACTGTTCGAGTCCGATGGTCTTTCCCGTGCCGACTTCGCGAAGTGCGAATGAGGGCGCCACGCGCCCCAGCAAAGGCGATTCGATCTGGTTTGGATTCTTCCCGAGACCTAGAAAGAGAATGCCGATGACGGCGAGGGCGATCAGCGCTCCGACTGCGAGGACTGTCCGGTTCAACTTGCGGTTACCTCTTCCGGTTTGACGTAGCGCGGCGTCGCGGGCTCGACGACAGGCGTGTAGTTCGTGACGGCGGTGCGGCGGTGCGGGATCAGCGCCGCGAGGCCGCCAATGCCCATCATGATCACGGAGATCCAGATCCAGACGACCATTGGTGTATTGATGACGTGCACGCCGACGCTCTGGCGCGCGATGTCAACGTTCATGAGCGAGAGATAGAGATCGCCGCCGGCGGTCGTGTAGACGTCGGGCGAACCGATCGGCTCGCGCATCGCCATGTACTGATTCATCCGCGGCTCGAGCACCGCGCGCTGCGCGCCGTTCTTCGCGACGGTGAATTTCGCAACGGTGGACATTCGGTGCGGCTCGGCGCGCTCTTCGACGCCGAGGAGGGTGACGGTGTAGCCGGCAACGGTCGTCGCCTGGCCGCGAGTCATCTGCAGTTCGACGTCCGACCGCATCGTGCTGCTCACCGCGATCGCGACGATCACGACGATTGCTGCGGCGTGAACGACATACGACGCAAAGCGCCGCCGGCCGCGCCCGAGGTTCGCATCAACCAGGGCCTCGCCAAACGAGTCACCGCGTTTGAGTCGTTGCACGAGCGGTAACCACATTTCGGTGAGCGTGACCTGTGCTGCATAACCGCCAAAAGCGAGCGTGAGCAGCGTCCATGGATTCCTGACGCCGAGTGCGAAGCCGATTCCGGAGACGAGGATCGCCCCACCGATCGGCGGTAGAAGGGCCCGGCGAATCTGTGCACGCGTCGCGCGTCCCCACGGCAGCGCAGGCCCGATTCCGATGAGGAACAGCAAGGCCGCTCCGACTGGCACGACCATGCGGTCAAAGTACGGCCGGCCCACGCTCATCTGTTTTCCGTTGATTGCTTCAACGACCAGAGGGAAGACAGTGCCGATGAGCACCGTGAAGGTCAGCAGCACGAAGAGAAGGTTGTTGAAGAGGAACATCCCCTCGCGCGTGACTCCCCCTTCGAGTCGCCCTTCCGATTCGAGAAGGTCGATGCGCGTTGCGAGAAGTGCGATCGTGAAGACGAGCGCCGCCGCGAGAAATCCGAGAATCGTCGGGCCGATCGAGCTCTGCGTGAACGAGTGAACCGAGTTGAAGACGCCGGAGCGCGTCATGAAGGTCCCGAGAATCACCAGCAGGAACGTCGCCTGAATCAGCGTGATCGTCCACCCCTTCAGAATCCCTCGCCGCTCGAGGACGACCATCGAATGAAGCGCCGCAGTTCCTGTGAGCCACGGCAGCAGCGATGCGTTCTCCACAGGATCCCAGGCCCAGTAGCCACCCCACCCGAGAACCTCGTAGGCCCACCAGCCGCCGAGCATGATCGAGATCGTGAGGAAGATCCACGGCAGCATGAGCGACTCGCGCAGCGGTTTGAGAAATCCGTGTCCGAGGCGTCCTTTGATCAGCGCGGCGCAGGCCATACCGAACGGAATCGTCATCCCGACGTAGCCGAGGTAGAGGAATGGAGGGTGAATCGCCATCAAATAGTGATTCTGCAGAAGGGGATTCGGTCCTGGCCCGTCGAGCGGCGGATTCGCCACGCTGAGGAACGGATTTGCGGGTCCTGCGATGAGGAAACTGAAGAATGCAGCCGAGGCCAGCCAGACGCCGATCGCGTCAGGCATGTACTCGTGGTAATCGTTCCGCGTGAACCAGGTCGCGATGCCGATGTAGATGCCGAGAATCAGACCCCAGAAGAGAATCGATCCCTCGAGGGACGACCAGAGGCTCACAATCGTGACCCATACCGGAACGGTGCGCGATCCGACCTGCGCGACGTAACCGACCGAGAAATCATGCGTCAGCAGCGCGTACTCCATCACGGCGGTCGCCGCAATCATCAGGAACGCGAATGCATAGGCGAACCGCTGGGCCCACTTGAGGCCTTCGCGCGAGCGCGTGCGCCCGGCAGCGAAAGCGATGATTGCGCCGGCTGTTGAGACCAGCAGCGACGCGAGGATGATGGTACGCCCGAGGGTTGCGTTCATTGAATGTCCTTAGAGGTCTTCCGTTGACTCGATCATCTTCTTGAGCTGCTTCTGATCGACTGCATGGCCCTTCTCGGGCGCCTTGTATTCGTTGTTGTGCGAGACCATCAGGCGGCTGCTCTTGAAGTAGCCGCCGTTCACCATCGTCCCTTCGACGACCACTCCGATGCTTTCGCGGAACATCTGCGGTGGCACACCGCTCGACTTCACGTGGACTACGCCGGCGGAGTCACGCACGTCGAACTCGAGTCCCGAGCCCGCTTGCTTGCGGATCGAGCCCGGGGCCACCATGCCGCCGAGACGGATCGTCGCGCCATATGCCTTGTTACCCGCGGCATGCAGGTCGGTCGGGGTCCAGTAGTAAACGAGGTTCTCGTTGATTCCGCTGCCGGAGATCACGGCAAACGCGATCCCGGCGACAACGAAGGCGCCGAGCATGAACCAGCGCGTACGGCGTTTCATCGCATCACTTGCAGTTGGATTATTGGTCACAGCGCTCATTGTCTTTTCGCCTCCATCTTGCTTCTGGATGCCTCCTCACGAAGACGCGTGATGAGTGTCACACCGTAGATCAGCAGCGCGCCCGCGGTGAGAGCGTATGCGGTCCAGACGTACCCCCAGCCTCCAACGACCATGCCGCTCATGCCGTTTCTCCCACTTCCTCGGCCAGCATCGGCGGCGGAGCCACTTCCTGCGCGAGCCGCAACGACGCGAGCCGGGCGCGCAGCATGATGAAACCGGTCATCAGAAACAGGATCGCAAACGCGTTCACGCGCAGTGGAATGTAGAACTGCGACGAGACGGTCTCCGGCGACGACTGCAACTGGTGCAGCGAGTTCCACCAGCGGACTGAGAAGTAAACGATCGGCACGTCGACGTACGCGATAATCGTCGCGACCGACGACCAGACTCCGCGCTTGACCGGATCATCCACGAACTTTCGCAGCGTGAGAATCCCGAGGAATGCGAAGAGCAGCACCGCGGTCGTCGTCAGGCGCGGATCCCAATCCCACCAGACGCCCCATGTCGGCTTCGCCCAGATTGCCCCCTGGCAACAGAGGAGAAATGCCAGCAGGCAGCCGACCTCGATCGATGCCTCCAGCCGCGCATCCCATTTGAACTCCCCTTTGAAGAGGAAAATGATCGCGCAGACGAGCGCGAACGTGATCGCCAGCAGCGCGTTCCACGCCGTCGGCACGTGTACGTACATGATCCGCTGCACCTCGCCCATGTAGCGCTCGGGCGGTGCGACGAACAATCCAAAGTACGAGCCGGTGAGGAAGAGAGCCACACCGATCGCGATCAGAATGTAAGGGGTTCGGGGAAATCGATTGTTACCGTAATCCATGAGTTTGTCAGTCCTCCACCACACGACCGTAGAGAAGCCCGCAGAGCGCCCAGTATATGGCGTCGAACGCCCCGAGGAGCATCAGCCACGAGCCGAGCGCATGCATCGGGTCCCCAAGTATGACGAGCGACGTTGCCTTCACCGAAGAGAGCAAAGCCGGGACAATCAACGGGAACAACAGCAGGGGGAGCAGAGTCTGTTTCGCCCTGATCTGCGCAGTCATCGCCCCGTAAAGAGTTCCGGGAGCCGAGAGACCCGCCGCACCGAGCGCGATGATGAGAAGCAGGCTCGGCAGCCGGTTCGTGCCCGCATCGTAAAGAACCACCATGACGGGAACGAGCGCCCATCCCAGTAGCGTGAGCTGGATCCAGTTCGCGAGCGCCTTTCCGTAGTACAGCGCGCGCGGATCGGCCGGAAGCAGCAGCAATCCTTCGAGAGCTCTGTTCTCCATTTCGGAGTGAAAGCTTTCCGCAAGCGTCAGCGTCGAGCTGAGCAGCAGGCCGAGCCAGAGAAATCCGGCGGAGAACTGCCGCAGGATTTCTGCATTAGGTCCGACCCCGAAACTGAAGAGAAGAAGCGCGGTCGCGCCGAAGATGAAGACCGCCATGAACTGGGTGCGTGTCCGCCACTGGAGCAGGAGCTCCTTTCGCAGGGCGCCGATCATCGTGTCGCTCCGAGCGGGGCTTCCGCTGCTTTGCCGCTCCACTGCAGGCGTCCTTCCTCGAGAAATATCGCGAGGTCCGACTGCTGCGCGCCACGCTCGAGCTGGTGAGTCGCCATGAGAACTGTCGTTCCGCGAGCCTTGAGTGCGGAGACGACTTCGTCGACGAGCGCGAATCCGGGAGGATCGAGCTGCCCGTACGGCTCGTCGAGCAGCACCACCCGCGGCTTCTGCATCAGAACCCGCGCGAAGGAGAGTCGTTTGCGCATTCCAGCGGAGAAGGTCGCGACCGCGTCATCAGCGCGCGGGCCGAGCTCAACCTGGTCGAGCAGCGCCGGAATTGAATCGCGCGAGACGCCGAGGTGATCGGCGGTGACCTGCAGATTCTCTTTCGCGGTGAGCGATTCGTATAGATAGGAGTAGTGGCTCAGGAGCGCGACGGCACGGCGCACGTCCTCGCGCTGCTTCACAAGATCGAACCCGAAGATCGAAGCGTTCCCGTTGTCGGGACGGATCGCGGTCGCGAGCACCCGTAAGAGTGTCGACTTGCCCGAGCCGTTTCGACCCGCAACCATGACGACCGATCCGGGCGGAACTCTAAAAGTGACATCCGCGAGGGCCCACCGCCGGCCGTAGCGGCGAGCCAGACGCTGGGCGTCGATCGCAAACTCACTCATGCAACGCGGAGTTTCACCGCTATCGGTTCATGTGACAAGCATCGATGCTCACAATGCTCCGTGCGCATCGTCACACGGAGCCGTGGACTATCATCGCTACCGCATGCGCAAACTCCTACCGATTCTTCTCTTTACGGCGGTTTCCTGCAGCCTGAATTCACGCCCGCCGGCGCCCAACCGTCCGCCTGAGGCGCATGGGCTGACGTTGGAAGAAGAAGCGCAGATCCTCGCGATGGAGGACCGGCGTGAGGTCGAGCCGGCGATCGTGACCGGATGGGTGGCCCAGCCGAACGTACTTCACCGCGCGCGGATCGCGCTGGCCCTTGGACGGATCGGAGGGAAGGGAGCGACCGGTCCGCTCACCACACTCGCGGCTGACGACGAGGCGCAAGTGAGGACGATCGTGGCACTCGCGCTCGGCGAGATCGGCGAGCCCGAAGGAGTCGAGCCGCTCTTCCGGCTTGCGACCGATCCGAATGCGACGGTCGCGAGCGAGGCCGCAGAAGCGCTCGCCAAAATGGCAGCACAACTGGAGCTTGGCCGGTACGCGGCATTGACGACGAGGGGACCTGATGGTGTTCGCGCGCGCGCGATCCGCTTCCTTTTTCGCTTCAACACCGACGAGGCCGGCCGGATCGCCGCCGACATGCTCGAGTCGCCTTCTCCCCTTCTGCGTCAGGAGGCTGCGTACGCGCTCTCGCGGCGCGGCTACGCGCCGGCGCGAGCCCGGCTCGAATTGCTTGCAGGCGATTCCGACGTGATGACGCGCGCGCATGTCGTCGCGGCCCTCGGCCGGATCGGCGCCGCGGAGTCGATGCCTCTTTTGATTCGTGCGCTCGGCGACGTGCATCCCTGGGTGCGAACGAATGCCGCGGTCGCCGCATCCAGGGGCGCAGCCGCAGCATCGAATGTCGCGCTGCCGTCAGATGACATCCCGCGCGTCATCGCACTCACCGAGGATCCCGATCCCGGAACACGCTCCGCCGCCGTCGACCTCCTCGGCTATTACGCGGTGAAACATGAGCCGGCGCGGAAGCGACTGCTCGAGATCTCCGCCAACGGCACGCGGTGGGAGCGCGAGCTCGCCGCGGGCGCGATCGTCAAACATTTCGGCGAGACGAATCTCGCGCTCCTTCCGGCGGATCTGACGAGCTGGGGCAAAGTGCGCGCTCTCGAGGCTTCGTCGCAGATGAAGACGGCAGGCCCGCTTCTGCGCCGCCGCTTCGCATCCGATCCGGATGCAATGGTGCGCGCGAACGTCGTCGGGAGCATTCCTGACGAGACTGTCGACGCCGAGATCGATCTGCTGCGTCCCGCGCTGGACGATCCCGACCCGATCATCCGGGCGAACGCGATCGACCGTTACGCGCAGTCGAAGAGCGAGCCGTCCGATGCCCGAATGCGAACGTTGCAGGCGGCGGAAGAGCGCGCGCGGAGCGATCGTGAGAATGACGCGCGGCTCGCGGCGATTCGCGGGCTTGCCGGCATCGAGTACGAAGGGCGTGAGGCCTTTCTCCGATCGCTGGTCTCCGGCAACGATCCGGTCGCGCGGCGGATCGCCGCAGGCCTCATCGAAGAGAAACTGAAGGTGGAACGTCCTCCGTTCACGCCGCTGGGCGTCTCACGCACGGCGGCGGAGTATGCGGAGATCGCCGCCTGGTCGCGCCAGCCGCACACTGCGACGATTCACATGACGCGCGGCGTGATCGAGCTCGCGCTGCTCACCCAGGACGCGCCGATGACTGCGTGGAACTTCGCGCAGCTCGCGAAGAGCAAGTACTTCGACAACACGTCGTTCATGCGCGTCGTGCCGAATTTCGTGATTCAGGGGGGCGATCCGCGCAACGATCAGAACGGCGGACCGGGCTACGCGATCCGCGACGAGATCAATCTGCAGAAGTACACACGCGGCGCCGTCGGCATGGCGCTGTCGGGGCCGGACACCGGCGGCTCGCAGTTCTTCATCACCCATTCGCCGCAGCCGCACCTCGACGGAGGCTACACCGTCTTTGCGCGTGTCTATTCGGGGATGACGAGCGTGGTCGACCAGACCGAGCGCGGCGACCGCGTGGAAACGATCACGATCGACGAGAAGCCGCCGGTCAGCCGCGCTGAAATCGAAGCCGTACAGCGGCCGTCGCTGCCACTCGTGATCGGAAGGACGAATGCGGAGCGGGTCCTTTCGATCCTGCCGGAGTACGCCGCGGCAAAGGCTGCGTATCAGCCCGACGAGACCGTCGTCGAGATGATCGCTGCCGCGATGCAGCCGGGCGACCGGATGGAGATCATCATGGGCACGTGGTGCTCCGACAGTCTTCGCGAAGTGCCGCGCTTCCTGAAGATCGCGGACGTGATGAGGGAAAAGTACGGCAAGGAGCTGCCTCTCTCAGTCATCGCGGTAGACCGATCGAAGACGCAGCCGGCGGATCTCATCGCGAACAAGTCGATCGAGAAGGTCGCGACATTCATCTACTACCGCGGCGAGCAGGAGCTCGGCCGGATCGTTGAGCGGCCCGTCGCCGTCTTCGAGGATGACCTGCTCGCGATCGCAGCGCGACCGCGGTCATGAGCGTACTGATTGGCCGCTGGCTGCAGATGATCGGCATGATCATCCTGCCGGTCGGACTCATGATCGGCATTGTGCGGGGCAACGTCGGACTCGAAGTCCGCCTCCTCTTCATCGGCGGCGCAGTGTTTCTCATCGGCTGGCTTCTCGCGAAGAAGAGCTGACAGGAGAACTTCGATCGCTTCGCCAGTCAGCTCAAGCCCTCATCCACAGAGTCGTTTAGACCGAATTTCAGGCAGCGATCTTGCTCTTGTTATTCGAATGTTGCGGCTGCTGACAGGTGGGACCGATGGAGCGTGAGAAGCGCATCCTCGTCACAGACGACGACGCCGCGATCCGGGCGCTCCTCGTCACGATCCTCAGGCGCCGCGGATTCAAAGTCGATACCGCACGAGATGGAAATGAGGCGATGCAGCGTTGCACGCAGTGTCGCTACTCTCTCGTCGTTCTCGACCTCATGATGATGAGCGGCTATGAATTCCTGAAGGCGATCGAGGCCCTCGAGCCTGAGTCCCGGCCGATGGTGCTCGTGCTCACCGCTGGAAACCCGCCGCATGCGCTCAATCCCGATGTCGTCGCCGGGTCGATGCACAAACCACTCGACATCGAGATGCTCGTTGACACAGTAGCGGCGTGCGTCACCACATCTCGAGAGAGACTCCAGGCCGAGGGCTGCCCGGCAGCTGAGACCGATGGACGGATCCCCGCCAGTGAATCGGGCACCAAGCCGAATTGATGGCACACCTTTTGACTGACAGGCGGTAGAAGGAAGACTTTTATGACCAGCGAACCGAGAGTCCTGATCATTGAAGACCAGGAAATTCTCCGAGCGATGCTCTTCACCGTTTTGCGTCATCAGCCCCTAGCCGTCGATACGGCCGTGTCGGCCAGCGATGCGATGGAGAAGGTGCAGACATGCGACTACGCCCTGATCCTCATCGACATGGATCTCAGCGCCGGCGGGGCGGAGACCTTCCTCTCCGATTTCCGTGCAGCGAGGCCGGAGGCGACGACGTTCATCATCGCCGTACGCGACGCCAGCAAGGAAACATTCATCGACCCGAACATCGTCTCGGCGATTCTGAACAAGCCCCTCGAGATCAACACGCTCGCCGACGTTGTCCGCGAATGCGCGCTCGTTGTACCTCCACCGGAGGACCCGCTTCCGTGCGGACCGGCAGAGAGCGACTCCGCCGCGCTCAGCGGCTCATCGCTCGCGAACTGAGCGGGATCGAGTGATGGTCGACGCGATCGGTTGGATCAGCTCCGCAATCCTCATCCTGACGATCGGCAAGCAGGTCTTCAAGCAATGGCATGACGGCACGAGCAAGGGCGTGTCTACATGGCTCTTCGTCGGCCAGCTCGCCGCCTCGATCGGCTTCACGATCTACAGCCTCCTCGTCAGGAACTGGGTCTTCGTCGTCACGAACGCGCTGATGGTCGTGAACGGACTCCTCGGTTACGCGATCACGATCCGGCACCGGCGCAGAGGACGCTGACCTCGGAGTAACGCCACTGCGCGACTCACGGCGCCACATCACGCATCGCTCGCGACACTATCCGCGCTCGACGTGGCGCCGGCTTCAGCCGGCGGTTTTTCGTTCCCCCCTTTCCCAAACGCGAAGGGCACGAACCTCGAGCGCCTTTGATTCAAGACCGCAGGGACGGAAAGCCGCCGGCGCCACGTCGCGCGCGAATGCTGCCGTGAGCAATGCTCGATGTGGCGCCGGCCTCTCAAGCCGGCGGGCTTTGCGTTCCCCTTCGCGAACGAAGGGAACCAACCTCGCCGCAGGGACGGGAACCCGCCGGTCAGAGGACCTAGAATGCGAACGATTGCTCCCCTCGCGCAAAGGCATTCTTCTCATCGTCGCGGCCGCTCTGCTCTGGTCGAGCGGCGGGATCGGCATCAAGGCGGTCGATGACCCGGCGCTGAAGGTCACTTTCTACCGCTCGCTCTTCGCGGCGGTCGCGCTGATGGCACTCTTCGGTCCGCGCGTCTGGGGAGTGCGGCGCTGGAAGTCGACCCCCATCTTCGTGACCGCGATCGTCAGCTACGGCGCATGCCTCACCACGTTTGTCATCGCGACGAAGTGGACGACGGCGGCGAACGCGATCTTTCTACAGTATGCCGGCGTGATCTGGGTATTGCTTCTCTCGCCGATCGTCATCGGCGAAGCGATGCGCGCGCGCGATGCGATCGCGATCGCCGTCGCAGTCGCCGGCATGGCGCTCTTCTTCGTCGGCAGGTTCGAAGCGCGTGGAATGGCAGGTAACACGATGGCCCTGGTCTCGAGCGTTTTCTTCGCCGGGCTGGTGCTTGCCTTACGCCGCGAAAATGCGGCCGCCGAGTCGGCAATCACCTGGGGTAATGTCGCCGTCGCCGCATTTCTGCTCCCGTTCGTCTTCGACGATCTCGCGCTGTCAACGCAGTCGTTCGTGATCCTCCTGCTTCTCGGACTCTTTCAGATCGGACTCGCCTACGTCTGCTTCGTCCGCGGCTTGAAACACGTGACTGCGACGCAGGCATCGCTGACCGGAATGCTCGAGCCGGTCATGAATCCCGTCTGGGTGCTTCTCTTCCTCGGCGAGCGCCCGTCGTCCTTTGCGATAGCGGGCGCCGCGATCGTGCTCGCAGCGATCGGCTGGCACACGCTCAAGGGAACCCCCGCGAGCGAGATGCCGGCCGTCGACTGAAGGTTTTTCAATCGTCAACGAAAGCTTGGTCGCGGCAGCCTTACGCTCGCTTCATGCTGCGAAAACTGATGGCAACGTCCGACAGTGTTCCCGCTCTCGTCGCCCGGTCCGCCGAAACAACAACCGCACCGTCAGACTACCGGCGCGGTTGAAGATTGATCCGATGTTCAGTGCCATCGCCACGAGCTGGCGGTTTTGTGTCACTTCATTCCGCGCACCGTAAACACGACGCTGCCGAGCGCGAGCGCCAGCAGGAACAACATCATCGGAGACAACGTCGGGATCATATTGATGACGTCCGTGGTCGCGGAGGCGCTGTTGTTCCCCGGAATCGGATCGGCCTCCGTCGCGGTAACCGCCGCGTTGTTGGTGATCAACCCGATCGTCGTCGTCATGACCTGAATCGTCACGGTCGACGTACCACCGCTCGCGATCGAGCCCATGCTGCACGTCACCACGAGCGCGACGTTCGTGCATCCCGGCGAAGCCGAGAGGTACGTAACCGACGCCGAAAGATTGTCAGTGAGGGTCACGTTGGTTGCGATGCTGGGGCCGTTGTTTTGCACCGTCAGCGTGTACGTCAGTGGGCTCGCAATTGCGATCGGATCTGGCGAGTCGCTCTTCGTAAGGAGAAGGTCTGCTGCAGCCCCTGCTACGGCGACCGTCGTTTGCACCGTCGCTGTGTCGTTCGCGGGATTCGCATCCGTCGTCGCCGATGCAACCGTGGCGGTGTTCGTGATGATCGTTCCGTTCGCAGTTGCGGCGCCGACCTGGACCACGAGCGTGAAATTGTCCGTCACGCCGTTGACGAGAGTGGGGCTGTTGCATGTGACCGTGCCGGCTGCTCCGACCGCGGGGGTCGTACAGGCATAACTGCCAGGTGAGAGCAGCGAAACGAACGCGGTGTTGGCCGGCAACACGTCCGTGAGGGCGACAGTTGTAGCGTCGTTCGGACCGTTGTTCGTCAACGCGATCGTGTAGGTGATGTTCGCGCCTGCCAGCACCGGATCGGGACTGTCGGTCTTGGTGACGCCGAGGTCCGCCGTTGCCGCATCGTTTGCGGAGATCGTCAGCGTGGCGAGACTTGGCGCGCCGAGTACGGCCCCGCCGGTCGGTGCGCCGAGGGTCAGCGTCACCGTCTCGGCACCTTCCGGCAATGCATCGTCGTTGACGGTGACCGTGATCGTCTTGTCCGCGCCATCGCCATCGGCCCAGTTCAGTGTCAAGGCACTGGTGGTGTAGTCAAAACCAACGCCCAGGGTCGCGGTACCGCCCAGCGTTACCGTGGTGCTCACCGCACCCGAGCTACCGCCCGTACGCGAGACGGTGAAGGTCGCCGTGCCGACGTTTTCCGCCACGGTCTGGTCCGCCGGATTCGGGGTGAACTGCAGCGAGCCCGCGGCCGCATCGTTTGCGGAGATCGTCAGCGTGGCGAGACTTGGCGTGCCGAGTACGGCCCCGCCGGTCGGTGCGCCGAGGGTCAGCGTCACCGTCTCGGCACCTTCCGGCAATGCATCGTCGTTGACGGTGACCGTGATGGTCTTGTCCGCGCCATCGCCATCGGCCCAGTTCAGTGTCAAGGCACTGGTGGTGTAGT
>JAENWF010000043.1 GCA_016650215.1 Thermoanaerobaculia bacterium | reverse complement strand
GACGCGGTGACCTCGCAGTACATCGGCCTGAACCTCTTTCAGATCGACATCGCGCGTGTGCAGAACGACATGCGCTCTCTGCCGTGGGTGAGTCGCATCGAGATCGAGAAGAAACTGCCGGGAACGCTGCGGATGCGGGTCGTCGAGCGGATCCCCGTCGCTCTCGTCCAGCAGGGTCGCGAGCTGAACTACGTCGACGAGCACGGAATCGCGTTCGCGCGCCTCACGCCCGCGGTCGGCGATCCGGATCTACCGCTGATCAACGCAGCGTGCGCGCCGAGCCGCACCACTCCGTGCCCTGATCTGGTGCGTGCCGTCGCATTGCTTCGCGCGCTGTCTGCGCATGACCCGCAGATCTACTCGCGGATCTCCGAGGTGCGCCCGCTCGTTCCGGCCGGCTTTCAGCTCTTCGACCGCGATCTCGGCGCGATTGTCTACGCGAACGGCGACGACGTGTCGTCGAAACTTCGCACCCTCTACGCGATCGTCCGCTCTGAGCAATTCGCCCGCGGCTCGATCGCCTACGCGGATCTCCGTTTCTCCGACCGAATCGTCATCAAGCCTCTCCAGGAAGGAGCCATGCATGTCCAGAACTGAAGAAAAGTACGTCGTCGCGCTCGATATCGGTACCTCAAAGGTCTGCGTCCTCGTCGGTGAGGTCAACGACCGCGGCCGCCTCGAGATCATAGGCAAAGGAACCGCGCCGATGAAGGGGACGCGCCGCGGAAACATCATCAACCTCGATCAGGCGATCGACGCCGTGAAGAAGGCCGTCGACGAAGCCGAGGTGATGGCGGGGCTGCAGATCGAGTCGGTGTTCGTCGGAGTTGCCGGCGATCACATCCGTTCGGTCAACTCACGCGGCGTCGTCTCGGTTGGCGGCAAGCACAAGGAGATCTCGCGCGAAGACATTGACCGCGTGATCGAGGCGTCAAAGTCGATCAACATCCCCGCTGAGCTCGAGTTACTGCACGTGGTCCCCCGGGAATTCGTCGTCGACGGCCAGGACGGAATCCACGACCCCATCGGCATGACCGCCTCGCGCCTCGAGGCGAACGTGCATATCGTGACCGGCGCGCGGACGCACAACCAGAACGTGCTCACGTGCGTGAACAAGGCCGGCATCGCGGTTCAGGAACTCGTGCTCGAACAGCTCGCCGCAGCCGAAACCGTATTGACGGTCGACGAACGCGAGATGGGCGTGCTGCTGATGGACATCGGCGCCGGAACGACCGACTACGCCGTCTTCCTCGAAGGGAACGTCGTGCACACGAATGTGCTGCCGGTCGGCGCGGGTCACTTCACGTCCGACATCTCGGTTGTTCTTCGCACGCCGATGGAAGACGCCGAACGGATCAAGAAACGCTACGGGTGCGCGGTGGCGTCGCTCGTCACACAGGACGATCCGATCGAAGTGCCGACCGTCGGCGGCCGTGCGCCGAAAATTCTTTCCAAGCACGAGCTGACCGGCATCATCGAGCCCCGCGCCATGGAGATCGCGAAGCTCGTCTACCGCGATCTCGAGAAGGTGGGATTGGATAAGGAGATCCGCTCCGGCGTCGTGCTCGTCGGCGGAGGCGCGGAGATGGAGGGAATGGTCGAGATGGTCGAGCAGGTCTTCGACCAGCAGGCGCGCAAGGGCGTGCCACGCATGCTCGGTGGCCTGTCCGACACGGTCAATGGTCCGGAGTGGGCTGCGGCTGCGGGACTGCTGCTCTGGGGACTCAAGAATCAGGAAACGAAAGTGCGCCGGCGCCAGCGTAAAGGTCTGGCGAAGGTGGCTGACTCGGTGCGTGCGTGGTTTACGGCGAACTGAGATGCAACAGAAACGTGCATTGAAATCAGTAGCGATATATAATCCGGGAGACGGTAATGATAACGTTTGATGAACCGGCCGATGGGAAGCTGAAGGTGACTCTCGAGGAGCCGCAGCTCACGGCAAAGATCAAAGTCATCGGGGTGGGTGGTGGTGGTGGGAACGCCGTCAACCGGATGATCCAGTCAGGGATCAAGGGCGTCGAGTTTCTCGTCGCCAACACCGATGTGCAGGCGATGCGCGCGTCACTCGCGCCTGTGAAGCTCCAGATCGGCGGCAAGCTGACCAAGGGTCTCGGTGCTGGCGCGAATCCCGACATCGGGAAGCAGGCTGCGCTCGAAGACACAGACCGCATTCTCGAGGCGCTTTCCGGCTCGGACATGATTTTCATCACGACCGGCATGGGCGGCGGCACCGGTACTGGCGCGGCGCCGATCATCGCGTCGCTGGCAGCAGAGCTTGGAGCGCTGACTGTCGCGGTCGTGACCAAGCCATTCAACTTCGAAGGGAAGCGCCGCCGGGTGCAGGCCGAGCTGGGGATCCGCGCCCTGCGCGACACGGTCGACACGCTGATCACGATTCCGAATGAGCGGCTGCTCAATTTTGTGGAGCGCGCGACGTCGCTCGGCGACGCTTTCAAGATCGCTGACGACATCCTGCGCCAGGCAGTGCAGGGCATTTCGGATCTCATCACCGTGCCGGGAGAGATCAACCTCGACTTCGCCGACGTGCGGACGATCATGCATGGGATGGGGATGGCACTCATGGGCACTGGCGTGTCGTCGGGCGAGCACCGCGCAGTCGAGGCGGCCCAACGCGCGATCTCGTCGCCGCTGCTCGAGGAGGCGTCGATCGAAGGGGCGAAGGGCGTCCTGATCAACATCACCGGCGGCCCCGACATGACCCTCTTCGAAGTGCATGAAGCAGCGTCGATCATCCAGGAAGCGGCCGACGAAGAGGCGAACATCATCTTCGGTACCGTGATCGATCCGCGGATGAAGGACGAAGTGAAGGTGACGGTCATCGCGACCGGGTTCGACGCAGCGACCAAGGGACTGCTCAACGCGCGCGGCGAGCAGTTGTCGGCACCGCCGATGCGCACTCCGCAGCCGGCCATGCACGCGCGCGGCGCCGGAATGGCGCAGCAGCTCGCGGCGCGGCACGAAGAGCCGGCGGCGCCGCCGCAGATCGGCGCCGACGGTGAGATTTACGATCCGCCGTTCTTCCGCAAAGGATTCACACGCGCCGACGGCTCCGGCGGTTTCGGGCCGATGGCTTCGAACGACTTTGGCAATGATCTCGACATTCCGACCGTGATCCGAAACTTGAGCGACTAGAACTTTTCAAGGGCGCACCCCTCCTGTGCGCCGTGGGATCCGGGAGAGAGGGCTCCAGGATCAACTGCTCCTTTTGTGGGGCGCGGTCTTCCGCCGCGCCCCATTTTTTTTTGCATCATTCTGAGCCGCGAAGACGGCGAAGAATCTTCTGATAGCGCTGGCGACCAACCCGTTCTTGTCATCCTTCGCTTCGCTCAGGATGACAGCGACGAGCGGTCACTCTTGTCCTCGTTTCCCCGCTCGCATACGCTCCCGATGACAATGCTCCGCTCACTCCGGCGACTCGTGCGCCGCTTCGTGCCCCGCGTCGCCGATCCCTGGCTTGATGCGGCGATCGTTCGCGCCGCGCACGATGACGCGTTCGGAGCGGCGTACGCGGAATCGCTCGCGACCTTCGAGCAAGGCGACACGCACGCGGAGGCGCGCTACTTCGAAGGGACGCGCTGGCGTGGCGTGATGGAGCGCGCGGCGGGAACTGACGGCATCGTTCTCGACCTCGGCTCGGGCAGCGGCGGTGTCACGCTCGCCCTCGCGGCGGGAAGCCGCAGCGTCGTTTCGGTCGACAACGGATGGAGCGAAACTGGCCGTCTCGCGCACCGTCGAGCCGGAGTCCCTTACCGCCACGTCGTTGCCGATGCGGAGCGCCTTCCCTTTCGAAGCGGCGCATTCGGATCGATCATCTGCATCGACACGATCGAGCATTTTCCCGATGCGCCGGCCGCGGGCGCCGAGGCGACCCGTGTTCTCCGTCGCGGCGGCACGGTGGTCATGACGACGCCCGCGCGTCTTGGATGGATCTTCCGCCGCGATCCGCACTTCAGTATCCGCTTTCTTCTGATGTTCTCGCCCGGGATGCAGCGAAGAATCGCCGCACGGCGCGGATTCGATCAGCCGCATCACTTCGTGGACCGCATCTACACCGATGCGCAAACGCTCGAGCGGCTTTTTCCGGGAACGACGATCGTGCGGACGCTCAAGCGCTCGCGGCTGCCGTCGCGCTGGTTCTGGGAAGCGCTCGTTCTCCGCAAAGAATGAACCGGTACAATCGCGCGCGATGCTCGGTCTCGGAATTCGTGTCCGTCTGATCCGCGGCTGGTATGCGTGGAAGCGGAGGCAGCGCCAGCGCGCGCGGACGCCGCTCGTTCGTCAAACTGTCGAACGCCTGCACATCGGTTCAGGTCCGCTGGTGAGGCCGGGATGGGCGAACGTGGACCTCGAGTATCACGAAGGGGTCGAGCATGTGCTCGATGTTCGGGACGGCCTGCCGTTCAAGGACGTTCGCTACATTTACGCTGAGCATTTCCTCGAGCACCTGTCGTGGGACGAGGGTCTGCGTTTCCTGAAGGAGTGCCGCGCGGCCCTCGGGGCCGACGGCGTTCTCCGTCTTTCGACGCCGAACCTCGATTGGGTCTGGGCCACGCAGTACCGCTCGCCGTCGCCCGATGCCGTTCACGACTGCTTTGCGATGAACAAAGCCTTCCGCGGATGGGGACATCAGTTCCTCTACAACGTCGGAACGCTGACCGCGGCCCTGCACGCTGCCGGATTCGCCGAGGTGAAGTCGTTCCGATATGGCGAGAGCGACGATCTGGTTCTTCGCGACCTCGAGCGCCACGAGAAGTCTCCCGATGACGACGCGCTGCCACACGTCGTCGTCATCGAAGCGCGCGGCAGACGAGAGGCGCGCGACGAATCGCTGGAGCGGGCCGTAGAAGACTACGACTGGGCGCTGCGCTCCTAGTCGCGCCGTGAACTCAGCACTTCAGGACTCAGGACTCAGGACTGCTACTCCCACTCAATCGTGCTGGGGGGCTTCGACGAGACGTCGTAGACGACGCGATTCACGCCGCGCACTTCGTTCACGATGCGGCGCGAGATGCGGTCGAGCACTTCGTGCGGCATCCGGAACCAGTCGGCAGTCATGAAGTCGGTGGTCGTGACCGCGCGCACCGCGAGCACGTTCTCGTACGTCCGCTCGTCACCCATGACGCCGACGCTCTTGATCGGAAGCAGCACGGCGAACGCCTGGCCGATCGCGCGATAGAGGCCGGCGCGGCGGATCTCGTCGATCACGATCTCGTCGGCGTTCTGCAGGATCTCAACGCGCTCGGCGTTCACCTCGCCGAGGATGCGGACGGCGAGTCCGGGACCGGGGAAGGGATGTCGCCAGACGAACTCCTCTTCGAGACCAAGCTCGATCCCGAGCTGGCGCACTTCGTCTTTGAACAGCTCGCGCACCGGCTCGATCAGCTTCAGTCCCATCTTCTCCGGAAGTCCCCCGACGTTGTGATGCGTCTTGATTACCGCCGACGGGCCCTTGATCGATACCGACTCGATGACGTCGGGATAGAGCGTTCCCTGAACGAGAAACTCGACGTCTTTGAGGCGATGTGCTTCTTCTTCGAAGATCGCGATGAACTCGTTCCCGATCCGCTTGCGCTTCATCTCCGGATCTTCGACTCCTGCGAGCTTCTGGTAGAAGCGCTGCTTTGCATCGACCGCGACGAAGTGCATGCCGAGGCCCTCGGAGAGCCGCGACACGACCTGCATCGCCTCGTTCTTTCGGAGGACGCCGTTGTCGACGAAGATCGCGGTCAGTTGATCGCCGATGGCTTCGGCCACCAGTAGCGCGGCGACCGATGAATCGACGCCGCCGCTCACCGCGGCGATGACGTGCTTGCTGCCGACTGCCGCGCGAATCTCCTCGACCTTCCGCTTGTGGAAGTCACCGAGATCCCAGTTCGGCTGGCAGCCTGCGATATCGAAGAGAAAGTTCTTCAGGATCTGGCCGCCCTCGGCCGTATGCGTGACCTCGGGATGAAACTGGATGCCGAAGCATTTGCGCTCGCGGTTCTCGAAGGCGGCGATGGGAGCGTTTGCGGTGGTCGCCGTCACGTTGAATCCGGGGGGAGCGCTGAGAATCCGGTCGCCATGACTGGCCCACACCTGCTGGCTCCTCGGCGTGTGAGCGAAAAGGGGAGAGTCCGCCGTGACTTCGATCTCGGCGCGGCCGTACTCGCGCTCGCTCGCTGCCTCGACCTTGCCGTCGAGAAAGTATGCGGTGAGCTGCATGCCGTAGCAGATGCCGAGGATCGGGACGCCGAGGTTGAACACCTCACGCGAGCAGTAAGGGGCCGCTTCCGAGTACACCGACTGCGGGCCGCCCGAGAGGATGATCGCAGACGGCGCGAGCTCGCGAATCTTCTCGATCGGCCAGTCGCAGGGGTGAACGACCGAGAAGACCTTGTTTTCGCGTACGCGCCGCGCGATGAGCTGCGTGTACTGCGATCCGAAATCGAGAACGAGAACCGACTGCGCGTGTTTCACCCGGGGGATTGTAGAGGGGGTCAGGTCTTGATTTTTGCTTTTTCACAGTCTCCGAAAGCAAAAATCAAGACCTGACCCCGTAGCTAGCGAACGATCTCGCGCGAGGAAGGTTGGAACGAGTTGCCGTTTGCGCAGCCGGCGACGTATGGCGCGACCTTCGTCTTGCCGCTCGAAGCGGTGTAGATCTTCAGGTCGTTGAGGCTCAGCCAGTCCTGGCCATCTGTGCAGAACTTGCCGTTGCCCTGGATCTCTCCGGCGGCCTGGAAGCCGCGGTTCGTCATCGTGCCGCGTAGATGGAGTCCGCGAACTCCGACCGCGTTTCCGAAGTCCCAGGTGCGAATCTGTGACGGCGCGGAGAGCAGCACGTAGTCAGGGGCGTTGCGGATGTCGGCGGTCACGACGGCGCGCGTTTCGCCGGTTCCGTTGCTGCCGGATGTCATTGGCGTCGAGGCGCATGCAACGGTGAGCAGAAGTGCGAGAGCAGTGGCAGTGCGTTTCATCATCAGTCTCCTTTTCGCACGTTGATTCGCAGGAGAGCGATGAGAGTTTCGGTGCGCGCGAGGTCTTTGCGGAATGTTGACTTGTGTGGCGGAGACGTGGACGCGAGGGCAACGAAGTGCGACGAAAATGTGCGGCGGGCAACGTGCCCGTCGCTCGACTGACGCAGCTCAGTTACAGAAGATTACGAAGCTCTTTGCCAGGTTTGAAGCGGATCGTGTTGCCGGGCGGGATCTTCACTTCGACGCCAGTCTTCGGGTTGCGCCCGATTCCCTTCTTCCGCTGCTTGACCTGAAAGACGCCGAAGCCGCGCAGCTCGATTCTCTGTCCGCGCGCGAGCGCATTGCGCAGCCCCTCGATCACCGTGTCGACGGCCTGCGCCGCCTTCACTCGCGAAATATCGGAGACTTCAGCTACTTTGTTGACGATGTCGGCCTTGATCATCTGACCTCCGAAGGGGCTGAATTATAACCGGTTATGGAACGACACCGAATCGACCACTGGCTAAAGCTGGTCTGTCTCTTCAAGCAGCGGACCGAGGCGACGGACGCCTGCAAGGGCGGGCTCGTGAAACTCAACGGCCAGCGGGTGAAGCCGTCGGCGCCTGTGCATGAAGGCGATGTGATCGAATTCCTGCAGGGCGACCGGCCGCGGCGCGTGGTCATTTCCGCCCTCCCAGCGGGATCGGTCTCGAAAGAAGTCGCGCGCACGATGTACGTCGATGAATCCCCTCTGTACGAACGGCCGGAGCGGGTTCCGCCCGCCGCTCGTCGCGATCCGGGGAGCGGAAGGCCGACGAAAAGAGATCGGCGGGAGATGGAGGAGTGGCGGCGGCGGTAGCCCCCCGGCCATCCTTCGCTTCGCTCAGGGGTACCCCCGCCGCTCAAGCGTTCACGAAGCGCCGCATGTCGACGTTTGCCATGAGCCCGATCGCGATGAGGAACATCATCGTCGACGATCCGCCGTACGAGATCAGTGGCAGCGGAATACCGGTAGTCGGTAATACGCCGATCTGCATCGCGACGTTGATGAGCACGTGAAAGATGACGAACGAGATCAGGCAGATCACGAGAAATGTGCCGCCGCGGTCCCTCGCGTGTTTCGCGAACGTCATCGCCTGGATGATGAGGAACAGGTAGAGCGAAAGAACGATGACTACACCGATGAACCCCCATTCCTCGCCGAGGACCGAGAAGATGAAGTCGGTGTGATGCTCGGGGATGAAGTCGAGGCGCGCCTGCGTGCTCTGCCGGAAGCCTTTTCCGTGAATTCCACCTGAGCCGATCGCGATCTTCGCCTGTGTGACCTGATATCCGTCGCCAAGCGGATCGCGCTCCGGATTGAGGAAGATGACAATGCGCTCCTTCTGGTAAGGCTTCAGAAAGAACGCCCATCCGATCGGAAGCGCGATTGCGACGATCAGGATCATCGCGACCCACACCCGCGGACGGATGCCGCCGAAGAACATCGCTACCGCGATGAGCGGGAAGAACGACGCCGCGGTTCCGAAGTCGGGCTGCACGATGATGAGGCCCACCGGGAATCCGATGATGGCCATCGCCTTCATGAACGAGCGAAAATCCAGATAGGCGTGGTCGTTCGAGTCGAAGAACCGCGCGAGCATCAGTGCCGTGAATACTTTCATGAACTCGGAGGGCTGGAAGCGGAACGCCCCAATGTGGATCCACGAGTTGACGTTCGCAGTGACCTTGCCCCAGACGAGCAGATAGATGAGGAACGCGATTCCTATGGCGTAGAGGATCGGCGCGACGTCGAAAAGGACGTGGTAGTCGACGATCACGAAGAGGGTGAGCAGGCCCAGACCAATAGCGACCCAGATGATCTGGCGCTTGACGGTGGCGAGACTCGGCTCGCTGAACCATGTCGCGCTGTAGATCAGCACGATGCCGATCATCGCGAGGATGATCGCCGTGCCGATGAAGTTGAAGTCGACGCCTCGGAGCGCCCGTTCGCGAATGATCATCTCGAGCTCTTCGGGAGCGGCAGGTCGCCTTCTTTGATTTGTTCGAGCGTTTCAGGGTTGCTCAGGTCGAGGCGCGCGCTCATGTCTTTGTCCCGGAAGCGCGACTCGAAGAGCAGTTTGGCGAGCGGTGCGGCGTCGCTGCCGCCATGCCCGCCGTGCTCCACGAAGACGACGACCACCATCGACGGTATCTGTCCCACCTCGCCCGGTGCGTAGGCTGCGAACCACGCGTGGTCACGGAATTTGAACGGCAGACTATCGGACTTGACCCATCCGCGCTGCGCGATGACCTGTACGGTTCCGGTCTTGCCGGAAACGCCGAGACCTTCGATGCGGGCGTTGCCGCCCGTCCCGCCCTGCTCGTTGACGACTTTCCACAGGCCGCGACGGACCGCTTCGAGGGCGGGCGGCGCGAGTTTCACCTCGCTGAGGACCTTGCTCGCGACCTTGAGGCGCTGGATCTTCCCGCTTTTCGCATCCTTCTTCTCGATGAAGCGGACAACATGCGGCCGAAAGACTTTGCCGCCATTCGCGATGGCTGCGGTCATGTTCGCGACCTGAAGCGGCGTAACGATCAGCGGCCCCTGGCCGATGGCGACCGAGATGGTCTCGGACGGATACCACTTCCGCTTCTGTTTGTCGCGCGCCCACGCGACGGAAGGGACGAGGCCGGCTTTCTCGCCGTCGAGGTCGACCTGCGAGATCTCGCCAAAGGTCAGTCTCTGCGCGTAGTCGTGAATCTTGTCGACGCCGAGCCGCTGGCCGGTGTTGTAGAAGAAGATGTCGCACGAGACTTTCAGCGCGCGCTGGACATCGACGTCTCCGTGACCCTCTTTCTTCCAGCAGCGGAAACGCCGGCCGGAGAAGACGCCGCTGCCTGTGCAGTGGAAGGTCGTCTGGTGATCGATCGCGCCATCGATGAGTCCAGCCATCGCCATGACGTTCTTGAACACCGAGCCGGGGGAGTAGAGCCCTTGAATCGCGCGGTTGAGCTCGATCTTGAACGGATTCGACTGGATCGTCTTGTAGACGTCAGGGGTGAACCGTTTCGAGTAGACGTTGGGGTTGTAAGCCGGCGAGGAGGCCATCGCGAGCACTTCGCCGTTGCGCGGATCGAGCGCGACCGTGGCGCCAACCATCTCGTTCTCGACGAAGTACTGCTCGGCACGTCTCTGCAGCTCGAAGTCGATCGTGAGGTAGACGTTGTCTCCGGCGAGGGGCTGCTTGCGCGCGGGAACATACTCGCTCAGCCGGCGACCATGGCTGTCGTACTCCCAGTACTCCGCGCCATCCTTGCCTCGAAGATAATTGTCGTACATCAGCTCGACGCCGCGCTTGCCGATGAGATCGCCCTGCTGGAGATCGGGGTGCTGCGCCAGATCCTTCTCATTGACCTCGCCGATGAAGCCCATCACGTGCGCCGCCATCGTGCCGTAGGGATAGTTGCGGCGCGGAACAGGAAGAACGTTGAGCGCCGGGTAGAGGACCGAGTTTGACTGGATCGCTGCGACCTGCTGCATCGTCAGCTCTTCCGCCATCGCGAGCGGTTTCGCGAGCGGGATGACCTTGCCGCGGTCGTAACGCGCCTCTACTTCCGCTACCGGCAGCGAGAGCACATCGGCGAGGAACTGGAACATCTTCGCTTTGTGCTGCGGATCGCGCTTGACGATCGGCTTGAGCACCATGCGGTCGACCGAGAGGGAGTACGCAGCCTCATTGTCAGCGAGCATCTTCCCGTTGCGGTCCCTGATGAGGCCGCGGCTCGCGGGGATCTCGATCTCGCGCAGCGCGTTTGCCTCGGAGAGGCCGCGATACTTCTCCGCCTGCACTCCCTGCACGAACCAGAACGAGCCTGCCAGGAAGAGAAACGCGGCAACGATCCCCCAGATCAGGGCGTTGATGCGGAACTGGAGAAACTTCTGATCGTCTCGGTATACGCGCATTTTCTTAGTCCTGAGTGCTGAGTCCTGAGTGCTGAGTCGGGTCCCGGGTGGAGGACTCAGTACTCAGCACTCAGGACTCAGGACGGATGTCTGAGCGGCTTCATGCAAATAGATTACCCGGTGTTTGCGGTATGCGGCGCTACCAGCCGGCAGGGCGCTTGGTCGCCTCGATCGGCTCTTCTCTCAGAAACAACGTCAACAAGTGATACACGAGCATGCCGAACAGGAGTGTGAAGATCGTTTTCACGAGTAATCCCTGCTCGAACATCTCGATACGCTGCTTGAGAAGAATGTTCACGAGAATGTAGATGACCAGCTCGTTCACGATCACCGCGCCGCCGAGGCACGCGCCGAACGCGAGGGTTCCGCGAAGCTCGAGGCGCGAGTTGACGTAGGCGACGATGTAGGCACAAACCGTCATCGAGAACGCGTGAAGTCCGAAGATCGCGCCTGAGAAGGAGTCCTGCACGAGTCCGGCGACGACTCCCGCAATGATGGCGCCGAAGACGTTTCCACCCATCGAGTAGTAGACGACGAGGATCACGTACGGGTTGAAGAACGCGAGCGCGTTGGGGAAGAAGCTGTCCAGCAGCGAGTGGAGAGTGAGAGCGATCAGCAGGCCGACGATGAACCGCAACCACCTCACGGCGTGTACCTCACGACCGGCTCGGGGATCTTGCGCGTATGGATGATGATGACTTCCTCGATCGAGCTGAAATCGACAGTTGGCTTCACCGTGATCTGTTTGAAGAGATTTGCCCCCTGCGCGGCTCGCGTGATGACGCCGATCGGGATGCCCTTCGGGTAGACGCCGTCGATGCCGGCAGTGAGGACGCGGTCGCCCGGCAGGACATCCGCGAGGGCGCCGACGTCGTGCATCTGCGCGCCGCCGGCTCCATCGCCGCGGACGACGCCCTGGCGGCGTGAGCGCTCGGTGAGCGCGCCGACCGAGCAGTTGTTGTCGGTCACGAGCTGAACTTTCGCCAGGTCGTTCGTGGTGAGGATCACGCGGCCGATCAGACCGTTCGCGTTGACCACCGCGTCGTTGACTTCGACTCCGGCGGCCGAGCCGCGATCGATGATGACGGATTTGAAGCGCCCCGAGGTGTCGAGCATGATGGCCTGCGCGAGCGAGGTATTCATGTTGAACTGCTCGGAGTATCCGAGAAGGCTGCGGAGGCGGCGCAGATCGCTCTCGGACTGGCGCAGCTTGAGGTTCTCGGCCGTCGTTGTTGCGATCTTCCGCTTCAGCTCGAGGTTCTCGTTCACCGCGCGCCGCATGTCGAGATAGCCGTGGTACATGTCGTCGACGCTGCCGCCGACCCAGTTCACCGCTTTCGGCACTGGCGAGAAGACGGTCATCACCGTCCGCTCGAAAAGCGTGCGCGTCTGGCCGATGTAGGCAGTCCGGCTGCTGAGGCTCATCAGAACGAAGAGCAGCGAGAGCACCACGATCAGAAGAAGTGTCGGGCGGCGCGGGATGACTTCAGTTGCCATGCTTAACGCGATCAGGCTGAGCGAAAATCAAGCCATATCATTCAGTCCTGAGTGATGGGTTCAGCGACCTTTGCTGACAAGGCTCAGCACTCAGGACTGAGGACTCAGCACTTGTTTCTATTCGATTGAGATCTTCCGAAGCAGATTAAAGTCGGTGAGCATCTGGCCGGTGCCGAGAGCGACACATGCCAGTGGATCCTCGGCAAGCGTGACCGGCAGGCCGGTTTCTTCGCGGAGGCGCTTGTCGAGATTCTTCAGCATTGAGCCGCCGCCGGCGATGATGATGCCTTTATCCATGATGTCGGCCGAGAGCTCGGGGGGAGTGCGCTCGAGAGCGACGCGCACCGCCTCGACGATTGTCGCGACCGTTTCGGAGAGCGCCTCGCGGATCTCCTCGTCCGAGACGATGAGAGTCTTGGGCACACCCTCGACGAGATCGCGCCCCTTGATCTCCATCGTCATCTCTTCATCGAGCGGGAAGGCGGAGCCGATCTGGATCTTCACCTGCTCGGCGGTCCGCTCACCGATGAGAAGGTTGTACTTCCGTTTGATGTACTGAATGATCGCGTCGTCCATCTCGTTGCCAGCAACGCGCACCGAGCGCGAGTAGACGATGCCGGCGAGCGAGATGACCGCGACGTCCGTCGTTCCGCCGCCGATGTCGACGATCATGTTGCCCGTCGGATCGGTGATCGGCAGGCCGGCTCCGATGGCCGCCGCCATCGCCTGCTCGATGAGGTAGACCTCGGTCGCTCCGGCGCGGAGTGCAGAGTCCTTGACGGCGCGCTTCTCGACCTGCGTGATCTCCGAAGGGACGGAGATGACGATCCGGGGCTTCACGAGGAAACGTCTTCCATGCGCCTTCTCGATGAAGTACTTGATCATCTTCTCGGTGACTTCGAAGTCGGCGATGACGCCGTCCTTCATCGGCCGGATGGCGACGATGTTGCCCGGCGTCCGGCCGAGCATCTCCTTCGCTTCCTTGCCGACCGCCTCGACGTTGTTGTTGATCTTGTTGACCGCTACGATCGACGGCTCGCGCACAACGATGCCCTTGTTCTTCGCGTAGACGAGTGTGTTGGCCGTTCCGAGGTCGATCGCGAGATCGTTCGAAAACATCGATAACAATGATTTGAATCCCATCTGGAGTGCACTTCCTTGTGATTGGTGGTAAGCCGGACTACTTGTGGTGCAAAACATCTGCCCCGTTGAGGATGCGGTGGCGCGAGGTGCCCGCTTTCGGTCAGCCGGGGCGCCCGCCGCCCACCTAGTCTTCGACGAAGACGGGTTCGGATTTTACTGTCTGATTGCCCGCGGCATCGACTGCTTTTACGACCACCGCGTTCGATCCGCTGCGGTTGAAGCTTACTAGCTTCTTGAAATGGCCGTTGCTCTCCACGTCCACCTCTTCATCATTGATGAAGACCGTGGCCCCTGGCTCGGTCATCCCCTCCACCATGAAGAACGGTCCTCCGATGGATGCCGGCTTGTTGAGGCGGAGCACCGGCGGATCGTTGTCGGCGGTCGTGACGCCCGCTTTGCCGCCGCTGACCCGGAACCTGCGAGCCGAGGAAAACGGTCCGGCGTCCCCGTCTGGACCGAGAGCCGCCACACGCCAGAAGAAGGATCCCTCGCCGGTCACGCTGGCAGAGGCGCCCGTCCGGACCCGCCGGTCGTTGATCTCCAGAGTCGAGAAGAGTCTCGAGCGGGAGACCTGGAACAGGTAGCCTCTGGCCCCGTCCTGCGGCTGCCAGACAAACGCGACCGCCAGCCCCTTGGTGAGCTGATAGATCTGGTTGTCGGCCGGTGAAAGGAGGGCCGGCGGAAGAACGAGCTTCTTGATCGGAGAAAGCTGGCCGGCCGGAGTCGCGATGACTTTGTCGCCGGTCGTGATCTGGACCGCGGGTCCGCCGGTAGTCGAAGTGACCGACGAGGTACCCTTCGTCGAGATGACGGCGGTCGCCTTGTCCCTGTCGACGCCGACCTGCGTAGTCGACTCGGAGTCGACCACGATCTGCGAGCCCGGTGTCCGGATCGATGACGCGTCATCGGTAGTCGCGACTTCGACCGATCCGATCTGCATCTGAACCGCGTTCGTCTTGCGGCTGGTCGCGGGGTTGATCGCGGCGTAGATCTCGAGCAGAGCGTTTGAACCGATGGTGTAGAGCGATCCGTTGGAGAAGATCAGCTCGGCCGATGCGTGGTCGCCGGTCTTGACCCAGTCTCCGTTGAAGAGCGGCGTGCGGGCGTCGGCATCCTTCCAGTCGCTCGTCGAGCCTTTCTGATACTTGACGTCGCCCTCGACAGTCAGGAACTGCGCATCATTCTCGGTTCCGGCGGCGCCGCTGAGCGCGGTGCGGCTGATGGTCTGCGACTCGATCGCCAGTTCCTGCGCCTCGGGATACTTCGCTCCGGCGAAACGGGTGTTGGCCTCTTCGAGCTTCTGCTGTGCGCGATCGAACTCGCGGCGACGCGCGTTGAAGTCTTTCGACGCGGCGAGCTGGTTCAGTGCCTGGCGCGCGTCAGCGATCGCGGATTCCGCGTTGCTCTTCGGGTTTCCCTTCGACTGTTCCCAGAACCAGTAGCCCGCTCCTCCCAGAAGAAGCAGAACCACGACCAGTCCAATCTGCTTGAGGCGCTCGATGGAAATGAGGTACCAATCGATGTCGGCACCCGTCATCTTGTTTTGTTTCTTCTTCGCCATCAGGCCTTCGCGTGCTTATAGCATACGCGAGCGGTTGCCGCCTCCGGTGGGAATAGGTACACTGCCGCCCCTTTTCTGAGGCGTTAGACAGCACCCCCAAAAAATCCGAAAGGTCGTTTCGATGCTCAAGGCAATGCGTGACAGCTTCCACCACCTCAAGTGGGTTCTTCTTGCGGTCGTGGCCGCGTTCATTTTTGGTTTCGTTTTCATCGACATGGGTCTCGGCGGAGCGAAAGCCGGCGGCACCGACGAACGCGTGTATGCGGCGCGAGTGAACGGCGACACGATCACCTACCGCGACTACGATCGCGCGCTCTACTACGCGGAACAGAACTACAAGCAGATGTACGGCGGGCAGCTCACCGCCGAGATGCTTCAGGGTCTCGGCGTTCACCGCCAGGTGATGGACTCGCTTGTCGATCAGAAGCTGCTGCTGCAGGAAGCGCGGCGTCTCAACCTCGAGGCAACACCCGAGGAAGTGCGTAGGCGGATCCTCGAGATCCCGACTCTCAATCCCGACGGCAAGTTCGTCGGTGCCGAGCTCTACAACCGTTACGTGACGGGAGCCCTCGGCTTCCAGAGCGCTTCGGAGTTCGAGGAGACGATCGGACGCGAGCTGACGGTCGCCAAGATGGAAAGCGCGCTCGCGAGCTCGATCATGGTCTCGCCGAAGGCCGCCGAGGCGGAGTACCGCCGGATGTCCGAGAACACCCGCATCCGGTATGTTCTCTATCCGGCTTCGCGCGATCTCGCGAAGGCGACGGTCACTCCGGCAGAGTCCGAGACGTACTACAAGGCCAACCAGGCCAGGTACGCGCACGGCGAGCAGCGGAGCGTGAAGTACCTCCTCGCGGACTACAACCGGATCCGGTCGACGATCACGCCGAGCGAGCCGGAGCTGCGTGCGCGGTACGAGACGAACAAGGCGCAGTTCCGCACGGCGGAATCGGCGCACATCCTTCATATTCTCATCAAGGTCGATCCGGCAGCAGCACCGGCGGTCGATGCGGCCCAGCTCAAGCGTGCGCAGTCGCTCGTCGCCCAGCTTCGCGCGGGCGCCGATTTCGGCGCGCTTGCCAAAGCGAACTCCGGCGATCCGTCGTCGTCGAATGCCGGCGGCGACATGGGATGGGTCGAGAAGGGCCAGACGGTCGAGCCGTTCGACCGCGCGGCGTTCACACTTCCTGTGAATCAGATCAGCGAGCCGATCCGCTCCAGGGAGTTCGGCTATCACATCATCAGGGTGCTCGATCGGCGTGGAGCAGGTGTGCGCGCGTTCGAGGAAGTGAAGCCGCAGCTGGCAACCTCGATTGCCGAAGAGATCGCAAAAGCGCAGGCGAGGGAAGAGATCAACCGCATCTCTGCGCGCATCGGCCAGAAGAAGCCGGCGACGGCGGAAGAATTTGCCGCGCTCGCAAACGACAAGGTCACTTCGAACGACACGCAGTGGTTCGCGAAGAGCGAGATGATTCCGGGAATCGGATTCAATCAGCCGCTTTCGACCTGGGCGTTCTCGGCGAAAGGGGGTGACATCGGCGAGGTCACGGCGACGCAGCGCGGAGTTGCAATTCCATATCTCATCGCAGTGCGTCCCGCAGGTGTGACGCCGCTTGCCGATATCCGCGAGCGCGTGGAGAACGACGCGAAAAACGAGAAGGCGCGCGAGACTGCGCGTTCGGCGATCGCCGCGGCGGCAGCCGGAGCAGCGTCGGTCGACGCAGTGGCAGCGAAGCTCGGACTCGCTGCGGCCGAAACGACGGTGTCGGGTCAGGGGCAGGTTGGCAATCTCACCGGCGATACGACGGCTCTCGTCGCAGCCGCCAGGGCCGCGCAGGTCGGGCAGCTCAGCGCACCGATCGTCGTCGGTGACGGCGCGCTCGTCTTCCAGGCGACCGAGCAGAAGCGCGTCACCCCGCAGGAGATCGCTGAGAACACTCCGGCGTACGTCGACGCGCTTCGCGGCCAGCAGTCGCGAAGCCTTCGCACCGTGCTGCTCGAGAGACTGCGCAAGGGCGCGAAGATCGACATCAATGAGCAGGTCATCCGGCAGGCGAGTGGACAAAACCAGAACGTCTGAGGCGGATGTGACGGAGATCGCCCCGAAGTGGAGTGAGCCCGCGATTCGCGTGCTCATGATGCCGCGCGACACCAACGCGCACGGCACCATCTTCGGCGGCGTCATCCTCTCGTACATCGACCAGGCCGGCGCGATCGAAGCGCGCCGCCAGGGTCTGAAGTACATGGTCACCGTCTCGATGGACAAGATCGTCTTTCACGAGCCGGTCTTCGTCGGAGACCTCGTCAGCTTCTGGACCGAGACGACCCGGATAGGAAAAACGTCGATCACGACGAAAGTCGTGGTCGAGGCGATCCGCGGCTCCGATCCAGGACAGAGGGTCGTCGTCACCGAAGCGCAGGTGGTCTACGTCAATCTCGGCGAAGATCGCAAACCGACGCCGATCACCCGCCAGGCAACCGCATACGACTCTGCATAGCCTCATGAGCCGCTGACGCTCGGAATGACTACTTGCGCGCTTTGCGCATTTTCTCCAGGCGCTCGCGGATCTGCGCTTCGAAGCCGACGTCTTTCGGCTCGTAGAACCGCCGTCCCGCGAGTGCGTCGGGCAAACATTCCATCGCGGCAGTCTGATCCTCGAAGTCGTGCGCGTACTTGTATCCGCTGCCGTAGCCGAGGTCCTTCATCAGGCCGGTCGACGCGTTGCGGATGTGGAGCGGGACGGGAGGATTGTCTCCCTGCCGCACTTCGCGGACCGCTTCGCCGTATCCGACGTACGCCGCATTCGATTTCGGCGAGGCCGCGAGATAGGCGACGAGTTGCGCGAGCGCGACGCCCCCTTCAGGCATCCCGATGAAGTGCACCGCATCTTTGACCGAGACCGCGAGGGTCAGCGCCTGCGGATCGGCGTTCCCGATGTCCTCGGATGCAGCGCGGACGAGCCTTCGCGCGATGTAGAGCGGATCCTCTCCTCCTTCGAGCATGCGGACGAGCCAGTAGACCGCGGCATCAGCGTCACCGTTGCGGATCGATTTGTGGAGCGCTGAGATGATGTTGTAGTGCTCGTCGCCCGACTTGTCGTACATCAGCGAGCGGCGTTGCAACACCATCTTCACTCTCTCGAGATCGAGCGGATTGTCGCCAGGTGACGCGGTCTCGACCACGAGTTGGAGACTCGTGAGCGCCTGCCGGGCGTCGCCGGCGGACGTCGCGGCGATGAAGTCGAGCGCGTCAGCCGTGAGCTCCACGCCGAGCTTCGCGACGGTGGGATCGTTCGCAGCCCGCGTGAGAATCGCGAGCACCTGCTCCCGCTCGAGCTGCGGGATCACGACGACCTTCGATCGCGACAGAAGTGCGGAGTTCACCTCGAAGGAAGGATTCTCCGTCGTCGCGCCGATCAGCGTGATGTCGCCGGCCTCGACGTAGGAGAGGAACGCGTCCTGCTGCGCCTTGTTGAAGCGGTGAATCTCATCGATGAAGACGATCGTCTTCGATCCACGGCTCGCGCGCGACTTGCGCGCATCCTCCATGAGCGTCTTGATGTCCTTGATGCCACTACTCGTCGCCGAGAAGGTGACGAATCTTGCGCGCGTCGTGCGCGCGATGATCCGCGCGAGCGTTGTCTTTCCCGATCCCGGAGGACCCCAGAAGATCATCGAAGGGATGCGGTCGTTCTCGATCGCGTTGCGGAGAAAGCGCCCTTCGCCAAGGAGATCGTCGAGACCGACGATGTCCGCGAGCGTCTGCGGCCGCAGCCGTTCGGCCAGCGGCGCGTCCGGCTTCGGTTGATCGGTCGCGTTAGCGAAAGAGTCGTCGGAACCGAAGAGATTGCCGGAAGACATGGATTTACCCGAGCAGCGAGAAGTCGAGGTTCCCGCCGCTCACGACCACCGCAACCGGACCTCGTGGCCTGACTTTGCCGGACAGAAGAGCCGCGAGTCCGAGCGCGCCAGTCGGCTCGATGACGAGCTTGGTCCGGTACATCGCGAACTTCAATGTGTCGAGGAGCGTCGTGTCGTCGACGCTGACGACGTCGCGAACGCGCTCGCGGATGATCGCGAAGTTGCGCTGGCCGATCGCAAGCGTTCGCGCGCCGTCTGCGATGGTCTGCGGCGGATCGATTGAAACGATCCTGCCCGACCGGAACGACTGCTCGCCATCGTTTCCCGCCGCCGGTTCGACGCCGAAGACCTCGATCTTCGGATTGAGCGAGGTTGCCGCGAGCGCGACGCCTGAGAGCAGTCCGCCTCCTCCGAGGGGCACGATGATCGCGGTCACCTCGGGCCACTCCTCCACGATCTCGAGTCCAACGGTGCCGGCGCCCGCGATGATCCGCTCGTCGTCGAACGGCGGCACGACTTCCGCTCCCGTACGTTCTGCGATCTCGCGTGCGACGTTGTCGCGCGTCGCCGCCGTCACTCCGCCCTGAACGATTTCGGCGCCGTAGGCCCTGGTCGCCTCGACTTTCGATTGCACAGAGTTTTCAGGCATCACGATGGTCGCCCGGATGCCGAGCATCCGCGCCGCGAGCGCAACGCCCTGGGCGTGATTGCCGGAGGAAAAGGCGACGACGCCGTTCTGCCGCCGTGCGGGATCGATCTGGAGCAGTGCGTTCATCGCGCCACGGATCTTGAAGGAGCCAGCCCGCTGCAGATTTTCACATTTGAGCCGGACTTCGACCCCCGCCCGTTCCGAGAGTGACCGGTTCGTCAAGAGCGGCGTCCGATGGATGCCGGGCCCTATCCGGGCGGCGGCCGAACGAATGGAATCGAGCGAGAGGGAGGAGCCCGTAGCGGGCTGGTCGTTTGGCGGTGTCACCCTAGGTAGTATAAACTCGTGCAAACTAAGCGGATGGGCCTTCCGAGGCCCGGTCGATTATTTGATTTTTATCGCCCAGCAGAGTATCGTCGGCTGGCGATCTAAGTACCAAGGTCATCTCGGGGTTGGAGGTTGGGGATATGTGGAGATGGGTTACCCGCGGCCTGGTTCTCTCTTTGCTGGCGTTGGCATTTGTACCTGCGTCGTTCGCGCAGCTGCCACCCAGTTTTGTCGGTGTCGTTGATCGGCCCGATCCAAACGTCGAGCAGACCGGCGTCATTGGGGTCAAGGGTTGGGCGTACGACCCTCTCTCGATCTCCAAGATCGAGTTGTACGTCGACGACCAGTTCCAGCACCCCGTCGTCAAGGAACTGCCATACCTCGACATTGTCGAGGCATATCCGAACTGGCCGGGGCTTCACACGGCGAAGGTCGGATTCCAGACCGGATTCCTCGCGAGTCGCTTCTCGAACGGGCCGCACTCGGTCCACGTTCGCGTGACCACGCAGGACGGCCGGATCGAGGAAATCGGGCGCCGGACGATCACCATCAACAATTTAGCGAACCAGGCTCCATTCGGCTCGCTCGATCAGCCTGATGCGAAGGGTGTCTACAACACCTCGGGCTCGTTCCCGATGGTTGGTTGGGTTGCCGACTCCGACGGAGTCGCTCGCGTCGAGGTTCAGGTTGATGACGGCACTGTGCAGTCGGCAATGTATGGCGACTCGCGGCCGGATGTCGGCGCCGCGTTTCCCGACTTCCCGGCGGCGCTCTTCAGCGGATTCATCGCGAACGTTGACACGACGCGCATCCAGGATGGCGTTCACTTCCTGACGGTCACCGCGGTCGACCTCAACGGCATGTCGCGCCTCATCGGCCGCCGCGTGGTGCAGATCCTCAACAGCGAGAACAACCTCAAGCCGTTCGGCCATCTCGACGAGCCGCTCCGCGACTCCGTGCTCTTCGGCACTCTGTGCGGTGTCACCTCTCCGATCTTCTCGCCTCCCGTCCGTCCGACCGCGCACATCACCCCGGTTCGCGGCTGGGCACTCGACCTCGGAACACGCCTCAATCCGGGCCGCGTCTCATATGTCGAGCTTCTCGTCGACGGCGTTCGCTGGCTCTCTACTGATGACTGCAACATCCCCTTCGGCGCGTATGCGAACTGCTACGGGCTGCCCCGCTACGACGTGCAGCGCTTCTACCCGAACTATCCCGACGCGCCGCGCGCTGGATTCCTCTTCACGCTCGATGTCGGCCAGCTCATCGCGGCCGGGTACGTCCGCGAAGGCAATCACGTGTTGAAGGTCCGCGTCGGCGATCAGCAGCAGACATTCGCCGAGCTTCCGAATGCGGCAGGCATCCCGGTGTTCTTCAAATGCGCCGAGACGACTGCCGACTCGGCGTCGGTCGGATTCATCGACATCCCGACGAGTTTCGACTACGTCACCGGCGACGTGCTGTTCCAGGGATGGGCGCTCGATCGCGAGCAGGTTGCCGCGGTCGAGATCATCGTCGACGGCAACTACGTTGGTCAGGCGCAGACTGGCTTCTCGCGCCTGGACGTCCGCGAGCAGTGGCCGCAGTTCCCGACGGCCGCCTTCTCCGGCTGGCGCTTCCTGATGGACACGACGAGGCTCAGCAACTCACGCCATCGCGTGACCGCTCGCGTCCTCGACGCGAATGGTCACCGCAACGAGATCGGCTCGAAAGACTTCTACGTGTACAACCTGGCGAAAACGCCGTAGTTCACTGACTCTTCGCAAACTCGAAAGCCCGGCCAGGTGGCCGGGCTTTTTGTTTGTGCCTCACCCTGAGCGAAGCGAAGGGTCTACTGAGAGCACTGGGGAGAACGAAGCCAGGTCATCGCGATCACTAAGGAAGAACGAAAGTTTGTGTGGCGGCGGGCGCCCTCGCCCGCCGACTAGGACGGGGCGGGGGCAAAAGAAACG
>JAENWF010000042.1 GCA_016650215.1 Thermoanaerobaculia bacterium | reverse complement strand
GGCTGAAGCCGGCGCCACGTCACGCATGGCTCGTGGCAGCATTCGTGAGCGACGTGGCGCCGGCTTCAGCCGGCGGCTTTCCGTCCTCTGTTGCCCTCTATGGCAAATAGCGCCGGTGCCACCGTTGACCCTTCGCTTCGCTCAGGGTTTCACGACAATCACGTGTTTCTCCCCCGCCTTCGGCGGCGGGAGCAGCCGGGGAGAAGCTCCCCGCTCGATCGTGATGTCGTACACGGCTCCCCGCCATGGGCGAATCATTCGGGCACGATCCCACGATGGCGGCAGGCATGGATCGATGAGCAGCCCGTCCCATGTGGGCCGCACGCCCAACACCCATTCGCCGACGATGCGGTGCAGCCAGGAGGCGGAGCCGGTGTACCAGGTCCATCCCGCCCGCCCGTACCACGGCGAGTCGGGTCCGTCGACGTTGCCGGGAAGCACGTACGGCTCGGCCCAGTAGCGCTCAGGATCTTTGTTCGTCGGATCGATTGCGGTGAGCAGTTGCCCGACGAGCTCCGCATCTTTCATTTTCGCGGCGGCAGCGATCGCCCATGTTGCAGCGTGTGTGTAGACGCCGCCGTTCTCGCGAAGGCCCGGTGCGTAGCGCGTGATGTATCCGATCTTTTCGTCGGGAGTGTCGTACGCCGGCGCGAGAAGCAGGGCGCCTGACTCCGACACGAGATGCTCCCGCACAGACGCCATGCACGCGGCGGCGCGCTCGGGCGGCGCGACTTCGTTGAGCACCGCCCATGTCTGCGCATTGAGGTAGATGCGTCCCTGTTTGTTCTTCGAGCTGCCGATGACGCCACCGTCGTCGAGCGTCGCGCGAAAGTACCAGTTGCCGTCCCACGCGATGTCGTTGATCGCCTTCACGAGCGTCTCACGCCGCTGCGCGTAGTCCGCCGCGAACGGCGCGCGGCCGCTGCGTCGATGAATCTCGCTCCACTCGCCGAGGAGTCCTGCGAGGAAATGCGCGAGCCAGATCGATTCGCCCTTCTCCTCGAGACCGGCAGCGGACAGCCCATCGTTCCAGTCGCCCGCACCGATGAACGGCAGTCCGCGCATGCTCGTCCGCTGAAAGACACGCTCGAATGCGCGGCGGATGTGCTCCTCGACCGTCGCCGGAGTCTCGTCATCGAGGAACGGCTGCTTGTCGTCGAGCACCGAATGATCGCCCGTCTCCTTGATGTAGTTCGAGGTGACGAACGAGAGCCAGAGCAGGTCGTCCGTCATCTTCGTGACGAGTCCCTGCTCCGACAACGGATGCCACCAGTGATAGACCGAGCCGTCGGCGAACTGATGCGCGGCGTGCAGATTGATCTGGTCGCGGCACTTCCTGTCGTCGATCGTCAGCCACACCTGCGAGTCCTGAAGCTGATCGCGGAAGCCGAACGCGCCGCTCTGCTGGTAGTAGCCCGCGCGTCCCCAGATCCGCGCGGAGATCGCCTGATAGCGCGCCCAGTCGTTGATGAACGAGTTGAAGCGCGCGTCGGGCGTTTCCATCCGGTGTGATGCAAGCCGGTCAACCCACGACTGCTTCACCTCGACGAGCGCCTTCTGCATCGCGCCGACGTCCAGCCACTTCTTCAATAGCGCGCTGCTCGCTTCTCGCGATTTGTCGACAGCGATTGCGAATCCGATTTTCTTTTCTTCGCCCGCCGCGAGGTCGACGACCATCCTCATTGCCGCGATCGGATCGTGATGGCGTCCGAAGAGTCCCTTCCACTCGCGCTCATGCAGTCCGGCCGGCTCGCGCAGCGAACCGTTCCGGCCGATGAATGCCGACTTTTCGCCTTCGGCAGAGGTGATTAGCTCCGTCGTTCCAAGGCCCGACACGTACGGGAAGTCAGTGTTCCAGTGTCCCCACCGCTTCGATCCGACATCCCACATGTGGTTCCAGCCGAAGATCGCGCGCGCGTCGCGATCGAATGCTGTCTCGATGAAGAGCTTGTGGAACTCGCGTCGTGGTGCCGGCGAGACGCCGCAGCACCACTCCAGAAATCCGGTCAGCTCGATCGATCGCCGCCGGCTCAGCTTGTTGCGAAGCGAAACGATCCACATCTCGACCGGCTCGCTCTCATGCGCGAAGAGTGTCCACTCCGCGTTGATGCCGTGATGGTGCATCACGAAGGTCGTGTAGCCAATTCCGTGGCGGCATTCGTAGTGATCGGAGTTGCCCCAGACCGGAGCGGGCGAAAGCGACCACACTTCATCCGACTCACGCTCGCGCGCATAGAGAAACTTCCCGCTCGAGTCTTCCGCAAAGTCCTGCTTCCACCAGTTCACGGTCGCGAGCTGTGAGTTGTCGATCCACGTGAAGCCGCTGCCGCTCTGACTCACAGCGAGCCCGATCCTCGGATTTGAAATCACATTCGCCCACGGTCGCACAGGCCGCGGGTCGGTCACGATGTACTCGCGCCAATCCTCGGAAAAGTGACCGTACTGATCGCTGCTCATTAGAACTCCTGAATGAATTGATCGCCTGTGAGGCGCAGGTGTGCGGGAAGTGTGCGGATGACGGTCTCGCGGCCGTCGATCGGCGAGACGAAAATGATTCCGCCCGGCGGCATGCGAACCTCGCCCCCGATGTGCGCGCGGATCTCCTCGCCTTCAGCCTTGACCGAGAACGAAAGCGGGCCGTAGTGGGTGCGAAGGCCGGCGATGCGAACGCCGTTGCCGGTAAGCCAGTGCATAGGAATCACGGCGCCGACCACAAGCGAGCGGTCGGACTCACGCTCCCAGGCGAACATGTCGAGGATCGAGCGGATGAAATCTGAGCCGACCCAGGTGTGCGGCATGTCGCCGATGAATTTCGGCTCGCGGGGATTCGCGTAGACGACTTCGGCCCAATGATTCCAGTTCGGCGGACGCTGATCGCGGAAGAGGCGGTGGATCAGTTCGAGCGCGCGCTCGCGTTCGCCGAGGCGGATGAATGAGCCGACGGTGCGCCACTCGTAAGGGGTGTAGTCGCGGATGGAGAACGCCCGCGCGTAATACTTGTCGAAGGTGCGGTAGAGCGCCTCTTTCGGCAATGACTGATGCTCGTTGCCGGGTGAGATGAAGACGGTCGTCGACGTCGCGTCGAAGTCGCCGAGCTCCGCAGAGCCGGGGATGTAGTCGATCTTGTGCTCAGCCATCGTGCGGATGATCGACTGCACGAGATGCCCGCGAAACTCGTCGCGCATCGCGGCGAACTTCTGCTCGTCGTCTCGTTTCCCGAGCTCCGACGCGATGAATGCTGCGTCCTTGAGTCCGCGGAGGATGAAGAGGTCATCCCAGTAGGAGTGCATCGCTTTCGCGGAGTAGCCTTCGTGGCTGATCGACTCCGGCACGAGTCCGTAGAAGATCGTGTTCGCGTATTGCGGCGTCATCCGTTGGTGGCGGAGATTGTCGATGAACTCGACCGTCTTCGCGACGCGCGGCCAGAGCGACGCGAGGAACGCGCGGTCGTTCGTGAAGCGGTAGTACTCGGCGACGAGATAGATGAACTGGCCGTGGCTGTCGTGCTCCGGCACCGGATCGGCGCCGGCGGGGCCGACGCAACAGGGGACGTAGCCGTCGGGCGAGAGATGCTTCGCGTACCACTCGATGAACTCGCGGACCGGCGTGTCGACCCCGAGCCGCAGCATCGCGGTGGAAGTGAGCGAGCCATCCCGGATCCATGAGCGGTCGTATGAGCGCGAGCCCGGTTGGATCGAAGGGCCGTCACGATTGATGAGGATGTAAGCGAGGTTGCTCCGGATCGAGTTCACAATGCGTCGATCCGGGATGTCGATCGTGACGCGGTCGAGCTTCGCGGCCCAGCCAGCGGCGATCGCATCCCAATCGGGCGTTGGTGTGGTGGTCGATTCGGAGAGAGGGATGGCGATCGTGACGTCGTTCGCATCGAACTGCATCGCGGCCGACGCGAAGCCGTACGGATCGTTCACGCGGCGGTCATTCGGCAATGCGCCGCCGCAGAGGAACGAAGCCGAGTTACCGTCGTCGAATGTCGCTGCGCCAAATGACGACGGTTTCGTCAGCGGGACGACATAGCCGCGCTGATACGCGTCTACCGTGACGCGCTCGCCGTCCCACGCGATCGCGCTGGTCTTCGTTACGCCTCCGATGCGCGCGAGAAACTGCCACGGCGGATTCACCTGGAAGGGTCTGATCGCGAGGCAGAGGCGAGTGCCAGTCTTCGTTCTGTATCGCGCGTAAAGCGTCGATGCATCCGCGGCCGCGGTGACGGTCAGCTCATCGCCCCATGACACGCTCGGGATCGGGAGATCGCCGCGCTCCAGCGACTGTGTCGCACGGGCATCGGCCCACGTGACGAGCTTCCCGTCGCGGACGAGAAACGGCTCGATCGAGAAACGCGCATCGCCCGCTTCGATCGCGCCATCCTCGCTGATCAACCCTTCTGTCTTCGCCCCGTCTTCGCCAACGACTGTCCAGAACGACTGTTCGTTGTAGAGGTAGCGCGGATACTCGCCGCGATTCGACTCCTTCGCGATCGATGCGAAAAAATCGTTGTCGGTCTTCGACCATGCGACCGGCTGCAGAGCGATGCGTTCGATTCGGCCGTCGTTCTCGAGTTGAATACGGATGTGCCGCGCGTCGCCATCAGGGACTGCGATGAAATCGCGGCGCGCGAGCACGCCCGCCGCCACTCGGCGTATCACCTGAAACTCGATTCCGTCGAGAGATGTGAGGACTGTGTATGCGGGGCGAGGAGAGGCCCAGTCGATCGTCAGGCCGCCGAACTCACGCCGCTTCTCGAGATCGAGCGTGATTCCTCGCTGCGCGAATGGACCGGACGGTGCTGGCTGCTCCTCCGTCGTATCGAGCGGCAGGAGTTGCAGATCGCGAATCCAGACGGTCCCCTTTCCACCGCGGCCCGCGGTGATCACGATCTCGAGCGCGCCGATCGTCTTCGGCAACTCGCCGCCGCCGAGCGGTCCCCATGCAAACGCGATGTTCCGCTTTTTGAACGAGACACGCCGCCAATCCTTCGGAAACTCGAACTCACGCCGCGTGGACCACCAGACGTTGTCGCCCGACCCGTCGATCAGTTTGAACTCGAGCGTATTCGGCGGCGCCTCGCCGCGGATCTGAAATGCAAACTCGAAGTTCTCCGGCAGCTCGAGCACACCATCCAGCCGCGCGATCGCGTAACCGCCGCGCCCACGAAAGTCGAAGTCGATCCGCGTAGCCGCGCCGTCCGCCGTGATCTTCATCTCGACGCCGGTTGCGGGGAGCGCGCGGAAACCTGTCTGAAGGGTCGAGGGTCGAGGGTCGAGAGTCGAGGGAAAAAGCGAGACAGGGGTCATGCCCAGCAGGATGACGAAGAGAGTCGTCGCGAGAACTCCCTCGACCCTCGACCCTCGACACTCGACCCTGCCCCCACTCATCCCTTCACCCCGCCCGCCATCAAGCCCGCGATGTATTGCTTCTGCAGGAAGAAGAAGAGGAGCAGGACAGGGAGAATCGTGATGACGCTGCTGGCCATCATCAGCTCGAGATCGAGTGCGTGCTCGCCCACCAGGTTCGCGACCGCAACCGGCAGCGTGTACTTGTCGTCGTCGGTCAGGATGATGAGTGGCCAGATGAAGTCGTTCCAGGCGGACATGAAGGTGAAGATCGCGAGCGTTGCCAGAACAGGGCGCGCGAGCGGGAGCACGATCGACCAGTAGATGCGGAACTCGCTGGCGCCGTCGATGCGCGCGGCGGCGATAAGGTCGTCGGGGAGCGAGACCATGAACTGGCGGATGAGGAAGATGCCGTAGATCGTCGCCATCAGCGGCAGCATCGCGCCGACGTACGTATTCACGAGCCCCATCGTCTTCAGAAGCAGAAACAGCGGAAGCATCGCGACCTGCGCTGGAATCGCAAGCGCTGCGACGAGCAGCGAGAAGATCCGGTCGCGACCGCGAAAACGAAGCTTCGCGAAGGCGTAGCCGGCCATCGTGTTGAAGAGCAGTGAGAAGATCGTCGAGAAGACCGCTACGATCGTGCTGTTGAGGAACGAGCGGCCGAGGCGGAGACGATTGAAGAGATCGAGATAGTGCTCGAAGGTGACGCGGCTCGGAAGAAGCCGCGGAGGAAATGCGGTCGCCTCCCCTTGCGGCATGAGCGATGCGGAAAGCATCCAGAGAAGCGGGATCACCGTCAGCACTGCGCCGATCGTGAGAGCCGTATGCACCGCGACCGACGTGAAGAGCCGGCGCGGACTCATGCGCGCGCCCACCGTTTCCGCGTCAGCATCAGAATCACGCTCATCAGGATGACGATCGCGAACAGCGCGAATGCCACCGCAGCCGCGTCTCCCATGTTCCACCAGCGGAAGCCTTCGCGGTACATCAGCATCACGATCGAGAGCGTGCTGTTGAGCGGGCCGCCGTCCGGCGTCATCACATACACCTCGGCGAAGAGCTGCACGTAGCCGATCGCGGTGATGATGGTGACGAAGATCATCGTCGGCGCCAGGCTCGGAAGCGTGACGCTCCAGAACTGACGGATCGGTCCGGCGCCGTCGACGCGCGCCGCCTCGTACAGATCTTCCGGAACGTTCTGCAGCGCGGCGAGAAAGATCACCGCCGAGTAGCCGAAGTTCTTCCAGACCGCCATGAGAATGACGGCGGGCAGCGCCCATCGCGGATCACCGAGCCAGTCGATCGCCTCGATCCCGACAACACTCAAGGCGCGATTCAGCAGCCCGACGCGCGGGTGATAGAGATAGCGCCAGACGACCGCGACCGCGACGATCGTCGTGACGACCGGCGCGAAATAGATCGTTCGGAAGAGCGCCTTGAATCGCGCGACCTTCGCGTTGAGGAGGAGCGCCGCCGCCAGCGCGATCAGAATCGTCAGCGGACAGCCAACGAATGCGAAATAGAGCGTGTTCCGCAGCGCCTGCCAGAAGACCTTGTTCGATGAGAGCTGCGTGTAGTTCTCGGCCCCGACGAAGCGCGTGTTCGCCGTGTTGCCGACCGAATAGATGTCAAAGTCGGTGAGGCTCAAAACGAAGCCGCCGATCACCGGCAGAATGAAGAAGAGCGTAATCAACGTCAGCGCCGGCAGGACGAAAACCACAGCGGCCCGCGCCTCGGGTGCGAATTGAGAGCGGCTCATGATGTGTGAGAAGGGTCGAGGGCGGATTGTCGGGGTTCTGTCATCCTGAGCGAAGCGAAGGATCCCCCGCACTTAGACGCTGAGCGCCCGGACGCGGGGGATCCTTCGCTTCGCTCAGGATGACAACGCGGGACGGGCCCCGCATCGCTCAGGTTTGCGATCGCGCGATCTTTTCCCTTGGGACCCTGCTTTTCCAGTATCCAGCGCCGTTTCTCGAGAATCCGATTCACCTTCGCATCGAGCCGCGATGCCGCACCGCGGGCGTCGAACTGGCCTCTCGCCGCGAGTTCCGCGTGCTCGAAGATCGTCGTCGCGATGTACTCCCACTCCGGGATCGTCGGCGTCGGCACCGTGCGCTCGAACTGCGTCCGGAATGCCGCGATCTTGTCGTCACCGGCGAGCGGCTTCATATCCCATGCGCTGCGACGCGCGGGAAGATCGCCGCTCTTCTCGTAGAAGCGAGCCTGCTGCACAGGCTCCGAGAGGAACTCGATGAACTTCCACGCCGCTTCTTTTTTTCGCGACTTCGACGACAGAACGAGACTCGACCCTCCCGCGAGTGAGACACCGGGATACGCGGTGCCATCGGGCGCAGGCATCGGCATCGTCATCCACTTGTCCTGCATGTTCGCTGGCAGCCGCCGCCGCAGCTCGCCGACGTTCCACGGTCCGGTAATGAACATTGCGAACTCCCCGTCACCAAACTGCTGATAGAGATTCGCGATCTGACTGTTGCTCATCACCGGCGCGAGACCGTCGCGGTAGAAGCTGAGGTAGTAATCGAATGCGGAGATGAACTTCGGCTCGGAGAAATGCGCAGCTGCGTCGTCGGTGATGAGCGTCGCCCCGGCCTGCAGCGCCAGAAGCACGGGCGGCGGCCACTCGTTCGTCGGCATCAGGATGGGAAAGAAGTCGGGTCGCCCGCTCACTTCCTTCATTCGCCGCATCACCGCGGTCCATTCGCTCCACGTGCGCGGCGGATGATCGAAACCTGCCTTCGCCATCAGATCGCTGCGATAGAAGATGACGCGCGTATCGACGTACCACGGCAATCCGTATGTGGTCCCGTTAACGATGTTTGTCCGCCAGATCCCGTCGAAATAGTCGTCTCGCTTGACGGTCTTCGACCGCGCGACCCACGGATCGAGCTTCTCGAGTGCGCCGATCGTCTCGAACTCGGGCACCCAGGTGTTTCCCATCTGCGCAAGATCGGGAAACGAGCCGCCGACGTGCGCCGTCAGTAGCTTTTCATGCGCCGCTGTCCACGGAATCTGCTGGATGTCTACGCGAATCTCCGGATGCCTCTTGTGAAACTCGGGCAGCATCTCCGCAACGACTTCGCCTTCGCGGCCGAGCCCCCAGAACTCGATGGTGGTGCGGGCATCTCGGGGGGCATTCGCGCAAGTAGTGAGAGTCAGGGAGACGAGAATGCAAAATGCAAAATGCAAAATGCAAAATGCAGAAAGGGTCTCGGCACGTGCCGCCTTCTTTTTGCATTTTGCATTTTGCATTTTGCATTCTGCATTCCGCCCCGCCTTCCTGCCGTGGAAACGAACGCGCACGCCGTCCGCACGCCGGTTCATTGAGAAAGCCACCCACCCGTGAACCCGGCCCGCTCCAAGCCGCGGCGGATGTGCGGGTTCTTCTTCATGACTTTCCACACCAGTTCGCTCCGGTGGTTCTCGATCATGGCGACGAGGGGCCCCTGATCGATCCCGAGGTAATCGCCGTCGACCCAGGTAACGCCAGGGACAACCTTACCCATCTGCACGGGTGTGTCGAAGTTGATCGTCGGATTGAAGGCATCGAGGAACCCGTACTGCTGAAAGATGTGTGCACCGTACTCTTCGTACATCGCGCGCGTCGCCGCGATGGAAATCTCCGGCGTGAACGGCATCGACGAGATCGCGCCGTACGGTGCGATCGTCCCATCGTCACGGATCTCGTGCGCGGACGCCGCGCGCGCAGCGTACGTGTGGAACTCGCGGCGTTTCCCGCCGATCTCGAGGAATCCGTCGAGCGGCCCGTCGGAAGCGGTCAATCCCCAGATGTTTGCACCGTACCCGCGCCATCCCATCGGATTCGCGATCGCATACTCACGCTGCGAAACGGTCGCGCGTCGTGAGTTCTCGAAGTAGTCGATCCCCTTCGCGCGCATGTACTCGTCCTTGATGCCGCGGAAGTCGACCCAGATGTGCGCGAACTGATGTCCGAACAGAGGGCCGAAGTTGAGGTGTTCCTGTCCGTAAAACGTTTCCCACTTGTATGTGTTCGTGTAGGCCTTCCACGAAGCCTGGCTGACCGGATGCGTCGGCGAGCCGAGCGCGAGGAGATAGAGGATCATCGCCTCGTTGTAGCCCGTGTAATCCCAGTCGTGCAGCCCTTTCTCGGGGGTCCACGCCATGCTGATGAGCGGCGGGCGCTCGAAGAAGAACGGCCATTCGGCGCGGCGATAGAGCGTCTCGGCAGTCTCTCGAATCTCGCGCTCGACCGGATTGTCGCGATCAAAGTACGACTGCGTGAAAAGCACACCTGCGAGCAGCAGCGCCGTGTCCATCGTGGAGAGCTCGACGTCCTTGAAGCGGGCGCCTGTCTCCATGTCCACGAAGTGATAGACAAAACCTTTGTACGTCGTCTTGCCGGACGGTTCGGGGCCACTCGGCGCGTTGAGAAAGAAACGAAGCGTCAGCAGCACGCGAGCCGCGGCGGCTTCCCGTGTCACCCATCCCCGCTCCGCGCCGATGCCATACGCATTAAGCCCGTAGCCGACCGCAGCGACGCTCGAGAATGACGGTGACGGCCAGCGGTCAGGAACGAGCCCGTTGACCGGGTTCGCGCGCTCCCAGAAAAAGCGAAACGTCCGCTGCTGCACGAGATCGAGAAGCTGCTCGTCGGTCAGACGCGTCTGGCGGACTCCGCGCTGCTTCCCCGGCGTCGCGTTCGCGCAACTGAAAAGAGAAAGGATGAGGAGAGCGGCGATTGCCGCTCTCCCCTGACAAAATGGATGCATGGAACTTAGAACCCGTAGCGGAGGCCGAACTGATACCGGCGTTGCGAGCCGCTGACGATCGACGTCGGCTTTCCGAGGTTCGGATTTCCCTCGGGTCCATTGAAGTCCTGGAAGTTCTGAAAGCGCTCATCATTGAGGACGTTGAACGCCTCGGCGATGATGCCAATCGTGTTGCGGCCGAACGAGAATCCCTTTTCTGCGCGCAGGTCGATCGTGGTCCAGCTTGGACCCTCACCCGTGCGCGGCTGGTAGCAGCCGGTGCAGAATCCGCGCGAGAAGTCGTTGATCTTGAACTTGTCGCCCGAGCTGTACTGCAGGATCGAGCTCAGACGGATCTCCCACGGAAGACCAACGATGCCGTTTGCAACGATCCGGTGGTCCGAAGTTCCGGGCGTGCCGTACCGCGGCCAATCGGCGATGGTCGGGAGGTCGAGGCTGAAGAGATCGCCGCCGATCTGTTCGGCATCCGAATAGGTATAGGCGACATTGAAGCCGTAGTTCGCCGCGTTGTTGTAAGGGCGATCGAGCGTCAGATAAACGGCGTCGTAATACGTCTTGACGTCATCCGAGGAGATGAGAACGTTGCTGAACGGCGGGTACTGCGGGCAGCAGGCGCCTTTGCCCCACAGATACGAGAAGCCGTTGAAGCTGCGGATGCGCGCGTAGCTTGCCGAGCCGAGGAGTGAGCCGAACGCCTGGCGCACGCCAAGGTTGAACTGGTCCGAGTACGGAACGCGCGTGTCGTTCTCGATGAGGAAGACCTCGGGATTCCCGGTGCGGCCGGTCGCGAGCACTTCGCGCAGACCAGCAGGAGTCAGATAGCGCGGATCCCATCTCACGGCCGCCGTGTTACCGAGTTGCGGAATCGGAGCTCCGGTCTCGGAGAAGAAGAACTCGCCGACGGAGTGCTGTAGGCGGAAGGTCTCGTCGAGCGTGTTGTTGAAGAGATTGCGGTCGTAGTAGCGGCCGGCACCTGCGAACACGACGGTGCGGCCATTCGCCGCGATGTCGTACGAGATACCCAGGCGCGGCTGGAAGAGGTCCGTGGGTGCGGAGCGGTCGCTGCCGTCGCTGAAGAACTTCGACGGGATCTCGCCCGCCAGACGGGTGCGAATTGCTGCCGGCGTGACGAAGTCGGTGTTGATCATGTTGGTCTCGTAATCCCACCGGAGACCGAGGTTGAGCAGCAGATGATCATTCACGTCCCAATCGTCCTGGACGTAGATGCCGAACTGCTCGTTGCTCGCGGAAAGATCGGGATCGCCGAAACCGAACCGCGCCTTGTACGGAATCGTGGCGCTGATGTCCGAGCGGAAGAAGTAGCGAGGATTCTCCTCGAAGAACTTGGTCACCGTGTAGTCGAGGAACTCGACGTTCCCTCCGACTTT
>JAENWF010000041.1 GCA_016650215.1 Thermoanaerobaculia bacterium | reverse complement strand
GTCAGTGGCACCTGTCGTTGCGCGACCTCCAGCTCCCGGCGAGCGATCGCCAGATCGAGCCGCTGCGCCGCGGCGAGCCGCTCGAGACCCTGCTGATCCAGCTCCGACTCCGGCAACTCCGGGAACGTCGACGGCACGCGCCACTCGGTCACCGCGTTGCGCAATCCCATACTCCGGACGAGCACTTCGCGCGCGAGCAGCACGCGCTGCTCGGCTCGCGCGAGGTCGAGCTTGCTCTGTTCGTACAGCGCCTGCTCGTTCTCGAGATCGAGATCCGTGATGTTCTCGGCGCGATGCTGCCTCAGGGCCACATCCGCCGCGGTCTGCGCCGACTGCAGGATTCCGCGGCTCAGCGCGACGTGTTGCGCCGCCGCGACGAGCTCGAACCAGGCAGACCGGACATCGCCCGCGAAACGGAGGACGCTCGAGCTCACGCGCATCTGGGCCGCGTCGAATGCCGCGCGGCCGAGGGCGCGGCGGCGTGGGAGCTGGATCAGTTCGATGAGCGACTGCGCGAGCCGCAGCTCGTAGGGCCGAAAGGGTGCGCCCGGAAAGCGGATCTCGAACTCGAACACCGGGTTCGTGATCGTGCTCGCCTGCATCAGGTCCGCGCGCGCGATTCCGAGTTCCGCCAGCGTGACCTGCAGGCGCGGGTTGTTGACCATCGCGATCGCCACCGCATCGTCAGCCACAAGCTCGTTCCGCAGCATGGCCGCGATCCGTTCGTCGTCAGACGTAGCGGGTTGCGCTCTCCATTCGACGGAGGGGCCGCCAACCCGAGTCATGGTTTGTTGCACATTGCTGGTGCCCGCATCCCTCGGCACGCTGACGCAGGATGCGAGCGCGAGCACGGCAGCGCTCGCGAAAACCGTCGTGATGGACTTCATCGATTCGTCCTCAGTTTCATTTGCATCCCCTTGCCGCCGCCCGCGCTGGCCTTCATCGCTTCGGAGACAGAGATCGCCACCGGAGCGTCGAACGGATCGGGGCGAAGCGTCGCGCTGGGACGCATCGCCTGCATTTCGCTGCTCGTAGTGGGAGCGCTCGCGGCGACGCTTTCTCCAGAGGCAGCGCCTTGCTCCATCCCCGGCATGTTGCCGTGATCCATTCCCGTCATCGTCTGGCCCGGCATCTTCGAGTGGTCCATCCCCGCCGTCGGCTGGCCCGGCATCTTCGAGTGATCCATCCCCGCCATCGGCTGGCCCGGCATCTTCGAGTGGTCCATCCCCGCCATCGGCTGGCCCTGCATCTTCGAGTGGTCCATCCCCGCCATCGACTGGCCCTGCACCTTCGAGTGGTCCATCCCCGCCATCGGCTGGCCCGGCATCTTCGAGTGGTCCATGCCCGGCATGGTGGAATCATTCATCCCGGTCATCGTGGCGTGATCACCTGATGAGGTGGTTGCTTCGCTCCCACCAGCGCTGTGACCGCCATGGGCATCACCGCCTATGGGTTTGCCCGTCTTCTGTGCTTCGCGGAATGCCGCAGCGCTTTTGCTGGCGACTGTCTGCTCTCCGCCGCACGCGACAAGGACGAGCGCGAGCGCAATGGCGGGCCAGTTGTGGTGTTTCATTGGGGACTCCTTGGAGTGACTCAATCACACGCAACCGGCAGAGCCGGCCACGTCGAACTTCGGGTGTCGGGGTCAGCGTGAGAGAGGCGGCGTCAGCGATCGAGACGCGCGCGCACGAATGCACGCGACGCGAGTGCGCCACATGAAGGAGGAATCAGATTAGGTAGGTTTGGACGAGGACGTGCAGGCCGACGTCCTGATCGCAGCGGATCGCGCCGAGGCTGATGAAACTACGAAACCCCGTGGACGCAGTGGGCGCGATCAGCCGCTGCAAATCGAGAGCGTTCGAAAAGGGGAAGGCATCAGGCATGACCGTCGCAGTCCACTTCACCGGCTCCTGCTTCTCTCTGACCGGGGCCGGAGGCAGCGCTTCATGCTCGTGACCCTCAGCGGGGTGATCGCCGCGCATCACGCTCGCCGCCGTCTCGCATAGAGGCATGAGCTTGTGCATCAGCCCGTGAAACGGCAGAACGCAGCAGCCGACGACGAACACTGTCGCTAGAAGAACCGGCAGAGTCACTCCGGTGATCCAGACTGCGGCCACGAGACGACGCCTCATCGAAGGAATCGTACTGCAATTCGCGCTCCGCTGATGGCGCCAGATCCGGGGCGCATGACTCACGAGTCGAGGCGCCAGAGGCTCATGTGACGGTAGCGCCCGATCAGCGTCCACTCTCCCTTCAATCGCTCGCTCAGATCTGCGGCCCCCGCTTCACCATCGAGCAACGCGGCGTACCAGGCAAGATTCCTGTTTCCCGCATATGCCCGAAGCGTCTGAAACTTCGCATCGTCGAGTTGATCGACACGCGCTGTGAATCGGTTGGAGTAATAGAAGAATCCGCCGCTGAGTGCACCTGAGAGCACGATTGCATTTCGCGGCAGCTGACTCTCGGTCCACCGGACGGCCTCAGGATAGATCGACTCTAACTCACGCGCCTCAAACGCGGAAAGCCGCGACGATTGTCGCGCCGGAACGAACACCGCAATCCCGATCAGCACGGCGGCAACAACCGAAGCCGTGCGTCTCCACGCCGCTCGTTCGCGCAAGTGATGGAGCACGAGCAGCGATCCGAAGATCAGCGCCGGTGTCCCGGGCAGAAGGAATCGCAGACTCCACCACTCTTCATAAGGCCACCAGAGGCAGTAAAAGAGGAAAAAGGACACAAACCACGCCGGAAGCATCAGACGCCGCCACAATGCGATGCGTGGTTCGAGTACGACCAGAAGGCCCGCCGGAAAAATGATCGGCGAGGAAAACTTAAGCATCCATGTCGCGAAAATGCGGAAGCAGGTGGCGAATCCCGCGATCGTGAGCACATCCAGCGGCAGACCGTAGCCGGTTTTCAGAGGACTGCCGTACGTTATCTGCTGATACCACGCGAGGGCGATTCCAAGCGGAAGTCCCCCGGCGAAGATTCGAAGCAGCAGGCGCGGTCTCAACCCGACGGCAAGAACCAGCGCAATCACCAGCACGCAGTTCGTCGGGCGGACCCATACTCCGACAGCAAATGCGATTCCCGAGAGAAACGCCAATGAATGGCGCCGCTCGCTGCCCAACGCGAGGCTGATCGCAGCAAGCGCCCAGAATGTCGCGAGCACGTCGCTGACGGGCTGCAACGCGTGCGTTACGAATTGCGGAAGAAGCACCAGAATGGCCGCGCCTGCGACCGCGTATTCACGCGACAGGCCCAGCTGCCTCGCGAGGAGAACCATCAGCAGACCGCAACCCACCGCGACGACCGGCATGAGATAGAAGGGCGCGCGCTCCCATCCGCCGATCGCAGCGGCGGTAGCGAGGTGCAATGGCAATCCGGGAGGATAGCCGGGCGCCATCGTTCTCGTCCCTTCGATGCCCCACGTGAACCCGATCGGGGTGAAAATCGGCCGGAAGGAGCGATCGATCCCCAGCTCGCGGAGCGGTGCGAGCTCAATGCTGGTGCGTCCGCCGGAGAGCATGCGCGCTACGTTGAGGTAGCCCGAGCTATCGGAACCTCCCACAGAAAGCGACACATTCGAGAAAAGCACGAATGCGTAAACGGAGGCCGCCGCTGCGACCACAAGGGCAAACGCCACTCTCTTCCCGTTAGCGCTCAAGTAGATCTGATACGTATGTGAAGGCGGCTGTGTTGAGTGGTGCCCAGGGACGGAATCGAACCGCCGACACGAGGATTTTCAGTCCTCTGCTCTACCAACTGAGCTACCTGGGCCGAGGTGGGAAAAAACGGCGCGGAAGATACCACGCGATAGCAGGGCTGTAAATGCGACGCGAGCGGAAAATCATTCCGGGTTTGATTCACTTCTCTTTCTGACCGGGCCGTTCCGTTCACGCGAAGGTTGGAGTTTGTGTGGCGGCGGGCGCCCTCGCCCGCCGCTTTTGGCTACCCGCTCGTGCCCACCGCCCCGTCCGAGCCGGCGGGCGGGGGCGCCCGCCGCCACACAGATTCAGATCTCCCTACTTCACGCGGTCGCGGAGCGTGATGGCGAGTTGCCGCAACGGGTCGGCGGTGGATCTCATCTGCGCAATCGCAGCGAGCGAGGTTTCGATCAGCTCGCCGGTCAGTTTCCTCGCGCCGTCGATGCCTGCGAGTTTGACGAACGTGAGCTTCTGCTCGTCTTTGTGCACGTCTTTGCCGAGCTGCGCGGCGTCGGCGGTGACGTCGAGGACGTCGTCGGTGATCTGGAACGCGAGCCCGAGGTTTTTCGCGTAGGTCTCGAAGCGCTTCAGCGAGGCAGGAGCGGCGTTCGCAAGCATGGCGCCTACTGCGGCCGCTGCGACGAAGAGCGCGCCGGTCTTTCGCGAGTGAATGTATTCGAGCGTGTCGAAGTCGAGCGTCGATCCTTCGCTGTGCAGATCGACCGCCTCTCCTGCCACCGACCCGTCCCATCCGACTGCGTCGACAACGCGCTGCACAACATCTTGTGCACTCCACCGCCTCGGAGAGAGAGCGGCGTGATTTCTCACGACCAGTCCGTATGCGTGATTGAGCAGCGCGACCGACGTCAGGATTGCGAGATCCTCACCGAACCTGCGATGGAGCGCGGGCTCTCCGCGCCGGAGCTCGGCATCGTCCATCGAGGGGAGATCGTCGAGGATGAGCGAGGAGGTGTGAATCATCTCCATCGCCGCCGCGGCGTCGAGCAGTTTCTCCGGGCGGGCGCCGAGCGACTCGCCGGCCGCGATGAGGAGCGTTCCCCTCACCCGCTTTCCGCTTGACGAGAGCGCGCGGACGATCGGCTCGCGCAGGATCGGCGGCGCGGCGACCTCGCCGCCGAGGTCGCGAAGATGCGCGTCGATGCGCGCGCGGACATCGTCGAAATGTTGCATCATTTGGACCGATAGCGAGGACGGGATGGTAGCATCCGCCTCGGGCAAGTTGATGGCGATACAGAACTTCGGGCGGCGGCAGCAGATGTGGGTTGCGCTCCTGGTGTTTGTCAGCATTTTCGGACTCGCCCTCGCGCCGCTCGACGGGATGACGCGCACCCTCTGGTGGAAGATCGTCGGCAGTGCCCTCGTTTCCGCGGCGCTCTCCGTCTTCCTTTTCGACACGTGGCTGCGCCGCGATCTCTCGCGCCGCGAGTCGGCCTACCGGCTCCTCGATCGCATTACCGCAGGCGACCTCTCGATGTCCGGGGCCGACATCCTGATCGCAACCCAGTCGGCGCGGATGTCGGCGGCACTCCGGGCGCTCGTGTCGAACCTCGAGCGGACGATCCGCCGCTTCACCCAGCTGGCGACCGATGTTTCCCGCGTCGGCGAGCAGATCAACAATCGCTCGCGTGTTCTTGCGGGCGCCGCCAGCGAGCAGCTCGAATCGACGCAGAGCACTTCATCCTCCGTGACGCAGATCGATCAGTCGATTCATGCAGTCCGCAAGAGCATGGAGGAGCTGTCGCAGAACGCCGAGGACACTTCGACGTCGATCCTGCAGATGTCGGCAAGCATCGAAGAAGTCAGCCGTATTGCCGAGACGCTTTCCGAGTTCGTGGAGCAGACCGCGTCCGCGTTCGAGCAGATGAGCGCGTCAATCAACGAGGTCGCGACCAACACAGAGCGCTTCTCCTCGTTCGCCACCGAGACTGCGAGCTCGATCGTCGAGATGAACGCGACGACGGCGGAGATTGGACGCTCAGCCAGGCAATCGTCGGAGCTCGCACGCTACGTGCGCGACGCGGCGATCGAAGGGCGTTCCGCGGTTGACGGCACGGTCGACGGCATGCGGAAGATCGAGCAGGCCGTCGAGGAAGCAAAAACGGCCCTCACCGATCTCGCAGAGCGCTCGCGCGAGATCGGCGACATCATCCGCGTGATCGACGAGATCGCAGGACAGACGAATCTCCTTGCGTTGAACGCGGCGATCATCGCCGCGCAGGCCGGCGAGCGCGGCAAAGGCTTCGCGGTGGTCGCCGACGAGATCCGCGACCTCTCCGAGCGGACGTCGGCATCGACCGACGAGATCCGCACGCTGATTCAGAACGTGCAGCTCGGCGTGGAGCGTGCCGGTGGCCAGATGACGCTGAGCGCCGAGCGCGTGTCGGACGGAGTCGGTCTCACCGCGCGCGCCGCTCAGGTCCTCGAGAAGATTCTCGATCTCACCGACCGCTCGACCAGCTCGATCGCGGAGATCGCGCGCGCGACCGAGGAGCAGGCACGCGGCAGCGCGAGCGCGACCGCGGCCATCGAAGAAGTGACGAAGATGATCCAGCAAACTGCCATCGCGACGCAGCAGCAGTCGCAGACAGCGCGGAAGGTCGGAGAGCAGGCGGGTCTCGTTCGCGACTACACCAAGCACCTCAAGCGCGCGATGAGCGAGCAGGAGAGCGGCAGCCGCGCGATCAGCGTCGCCATGCAGAACATCTCCGGGCTCGTGCAGAACGTCGTCGAGGCCACCTCGACACTCACGACCGAGAGCGGGGCGATCGTCCGCTCGATGGACATCATCCAGCAAGGCTCGCGCGAAAGCAGTTTCGGTGTGAGCGACCTCAATCAGATGGCGGGAGCGCTGAGTCACGAGTCGTCGCTCCTCGGTCAGGAGCTCAGCCGCTTCGCTCTCCCCTCGGCCCGCGAGGGAGGGAAGCTCGTCACCTCGACCGTTCTGTGGCAGAAGCTCACGTTCGACCCGATCTACACGTCCGCAGCCGCACTTTTCTTCATGTCGCGCGGCGTCCACGCAAAACTCGTCTCGTATGGCGAGGGGGCTGAGCTGCGCCCCGAGATCGCCGAGCGTTGGGAAGTGCTCGAGCAGGGACACCTCTACAGACTGCATCTGCGCCGCGGCGTCCGCTTCCACAACGGGCGAGCGCTCGAGGCGAAGGACGTTCACGACTCGCTCGTCCGGCTGCTGCTGCCCGAGAACAAGTCGGCGGCGAGCTGGATCATGCGGACGGTGCGCGGCGCCGATGATGTCATCAGCGGGAAGACCCGCACGCTCGAGGGAATCGTCGTGCGCGACGCACATACCGTCGACATTCATCTGAGCGAGCCGCTCGCATTCTTCATCGCCCTTCTCTCGATGGCGGAATGCAGCATCGTCCCGGTCGAAGAGACGCGTGATCCGGAGCGATTCCGCCTTCGCGCGTCCGGCGCAGGGCCCTTCAAGATCGCAGAGGTTGTTGAAGGCGACCGCGTCGTCCTCGAGCGAAACCCCGACTACTTCGTTGTGGGCCAGCCGCTGCTCGACGAGGTGAAGTTCCGGCTCGATCTGCGCAGCACGCGCGAGGTTGCCGACGCCTTCCTGCGCGGCGAGCTCGACGTCGCGCATGGCATCCCGCTTCACATGGTGCGCGACCTCCGCAACAACCCTCGCCTCGCACCTTATCTGCTGACGACGATCCAGCTTCACACCTCGTACTTAGCGTACGACACATCGACCGCGCCGTTCGACCGCGTCGAAGTGCGGCAGGCGGTCAACTGCGCGATCAACCGCGAGCGAATCAACGAGACGGTGTTCGGCGGAATGGGGCTCGTCGCGAACGGCCTTCTTCCGCCCGGCCTCGCCGGTTACAACGAGCGGCTGAAGGGATACGACTACGATCCGGATCGGGCGAAATCGCTGCTCGCGAAGGCCGGCTATGCGAATGGATTCAGTGTCGAGTATCGGACGTGGGAGACCGATGAGTTCACAAACTCCGGGATGGTGCCGCTGATGATCGAGGATCTCGCGGCGGTCGGAATCCGCGTGAACGTCACGCAGCATACGACCGCCGACGCGCGCACACCGCTGGTGAAAAAAGGACACGGCAACGTTTTCTGCGGCAACTGGTACGCCGACTTTCCCGATCCCGACAACTTCTTCTTCATCTTCTTCCACTCACACTCGACCGCGATCCACGGCGTGAACCATCACTCCGAGCAGCTCGACCGCGACATCGAGCAGGCACGCCGCTCGAACGACGGTGAGGAGCGCGCCGAGATCTACCGGCGCCTCGACGAGCAGGTCGTCCGCGACGCCCCATTCGTTCCCCTCTTCCACGAGCGCCTCTTCGTCCTGCACAAGCCGAATGTCCGCTCCGTCCGCACCTTCCTCGTGCCGCCGCCTGTGCGGTATCACGATGTGTGGATTGAAAGTGACGAGTAACGAGTGACGAGTGACGAGTCTTCAACGGACTCTACTCGTAACGCGTCACTCATCACGCGTCACCCGCAGGCACTGATCCACACTGCACTGCTCGCCGTCGCTATCCTCTTCTCCCTGAACTACATCATCTCCAAGCTCGCGATGGGCCATTTCGCGCCGCTGTCGTTTGCGTGGTTGCGGGTGGCGGGGTCGGCGATCGTGCTGAATCTGATCCTGGGGCGGTCGCGGACGCATTGGTCGCGGCGCGACTCCTTCCATGTGGCGGGGTTCGCGATCCTGGGAGTGGTGATCAATCAGACGCTGTTCCTCAGCGGACTCGCGTTGACGAGCGCGCATGTCGCGGCGATTCTCATCACGACGATTCCGGTGTTCGCGCTCGCGGCCGCGATGATGCTCGGACATGAGCGCGGCACGGCAGCGAAGGTGGGCGGCATCGCGCTGGCGGGAGCCGGCGCGCTGCTGGTGGTCGGCGGCGAAGGATTCTTCGAGGGAGTCAATTCGGTCGTGGGAGCGCTGATGCTTGTCGGCAACTGCCTTGCCTACGCGCTCTATCTCGTGCTGTCGAAGCCGGCGGTGGAGCGCCTCTCGCCCACGCGCGTCATCGCAAGAATGTTCGCGGTCGGAAGCGTGCTGATGTTTCCGATCAGCGCGGTGTCGCTCTGGCGCGAAGAGTGGCGGACGATTCCGCTTTCGGCCTGGATCGGCCTTGCGCTGGTGATCGCAGGACCAACCGTCGCCGCCTATCTCCTCAGCGCCTGGGCGCTCCGCTACGCAGAGAGCTCACTGGTCGCGGCCTATACCTACGTGCAGCCCGTACTGACGACCATTCTCGCGGCGATCTTCCTCGGCGAGCACCTCAAATCGATCGTAGCCGTCGCCGCAGTCCTGATCTTCGCTGGGGTGTGGCTCGCCGGAAGACGCACGATTTAGAATGTAAACGTTCCCCGCCCTCCATCCGTCCGATGACAGTGAGCTGTAACCTGGCCGTGTTTCGACTGACAGACGCAACCGAGCCCCCGAACGAGCGCGAGCTGATCGACAGGACGCTTGCGGGAGATGGGGACGCGTTTGCGCTCCTGGTGGAACGCTTTCAGCGGAAGATCTTCCGGGTTGCGTTCGCCATCGTCCGGAACGACGGCGACGCTGACACGATCGCGCAGGACACATTCATCCAGGCGTACACACACCTCTCGCGCTTCGAGCATCGGTCGGGTTTCGAGACGTGGCTGACGCGGATCGCGATCAACAAGTCGCGCGATCATCTGCGCCGGCGCCGTTTCGTCAGCATCTTCACGCAGAATGAGGAAGGCACCGAGGAGTTGCTGATCGAGCCGGTCGACGAGCGGCCGGACGCCGAGAGGCAAGTTCACTCGCATCAGATCCGCAACGCGGTTACGCGTGCGGAGAGGTCCTTGTCGGCACAGCAGAAAGTCATTTTCCGCCTCCGTCACTACGAAGATATGAGCGCCGAGGAGATATCGGACCACCTCGGGCTGCAGTCAGCGACGGTTCGCGTCCACCTCTTCCGCGCGATTCAGAAGATCCGGAAAGAGCTTGCCTCCTGGAGACAATCATGAAGACCCATTTCACTGAAGCAGATCTGCTCGAGACGTACTACATGAAGCCGGGCGAGTCGATGCCGGTGATGATGCATCTCGCCGATTGCGGCGAGTGCGCATCAAAGTATGAGCGGCTCGAACGGAAGATCCGCGAGGCGGCCGTCTGCGCCCCCGAGAAAGAAGAGAGCTTCTGGGTCCGGCAGCGCGCGTCGGTGATGCAGGCGGTTGCGGCCTCGCGCGGAGATCGTCGAACGTACTTCGTGCCGGCGGCAGCGGCGGCGGTGCTTCTTGCGTTCATCGCGGGCGGTGTCGTTCTGCAGCGCAATGAGAGCGCTGCTCCCGTGCCGGCCACGACAACGATCGTCCAGCAGGCAGTCGTCAGTCCGACAGAAGAGACGCGGGTTCCGAGCGATCCGTGGGACTCGCAGGAGCTCGAAGAGTTCGGCTCGGTCGTCCAATGGGAGACGTGGACGACCGACGCGCAGCAACCGGGAGACAAATCATGATGAAGAAATTGATGGTTGCGGCGATCGCCGCTGTGCTGGTCACCTCGAGTGCGCTTGCCGCCGATCTGCCGCCCGGCAAATGGTGGCGGCGGGCGGAGGTGGCCGAACGTCTCGCGCTGTCGCAGGAGCAGCAGTCGAAGCTCGACGGCGTGTTCCGCGATGCAGCAAACGATCTGATCGACCGCAAAGGCGAAGTCGAGAAGCTGACGGTCGCCCTGCGCGGCGAGCTCGATCAGCCGCAGCTCAATCGGGACGACCTGCGACGCCTCGCTTCGCGCCTCACTGACGCGCGCGGCAAGCTCTTCGAGCGCGAGCTGATGATGCTCGTAGACATGCGCGCCGTACTCAACGACGCGCAGTGGACGAGATTGCGCGCCGAGCTCGATCGCCAGCGCGAACAGATGCGCGAGCCGATGCGCCAGCCCATGCGCCAGCCCATGAAGCGCCCGATGACGCCGAGAGGCCGGAGGCAGTAAGGGTTTTCCTGCTTTCGGCGACAGGGGACGGAAAACCGCCGGCTGAAGCCGGCGCCACATCAGGCATGGCTCGTAACACCATTCGCGGAATTGCTGGGTGGCAGCATTCGCGAATGACGTGGCGCCGGCTTCAGCCGGCGGCTTTCCGTTCCCCGCTGAAGCACACTAAGCGCGGATAGCACGCACGAGCCATGCTCGATGTGGCGCCGGCTTCAGCCGGCGGGTTTCCGTCCCCTCTTGCCGACGCGACGCCCCCAATCCCGAACATCGCTATGATCCCTCGCGTGCTCGACGTCTCCCTTCGAAACCTCGGATTCACCTACCCGAAGAGTGGATTCGCGTTGCGCGGCATCACGATCGCATTCGAAAAGAGCACTCACACCGCGATCGTCGGTCCTCCCTCATGTGGCGCAACGACGCTTCTGAGGCTGGTCGCAGGAACACTCCAGCCGGATGAAGGCGAGATCGCCATCGGTGCGCGCCTCGTCAACGGCGTCAAGGCTGCGAGGCGCCCGCTTCTCTTTGCCACCTCCGCGATCGACGCCCCACCCAGATGGTCGGTGCAGCACGCACTCATCGCCGCGGTTCGCAAACGAACGCTCGACCGCCAGGACCGCGAGCTCGAGTACGACCTCGCAGTCGCGAAATGGCGATTGGAGAAACTCGTGACGCGGAGGCTCGACACCCTCTCGACCGCGGAACAGACTCTCGCTCACCTCGCCTCGATCGAGCTGCTGCGCCCCGGCATCCTCGTAGCCGACCGACTGCTCGAGCGCTTGCCGGAGGCCTCGGACGACTTCTACCGCACGATGCGCGTGATCGGCACGACCGTCATCAGCGCGCCCGCGAGCCACGGAGAACTCGGGACGACGAACGCGATCGCCGTCCTCGAGAGCGGCAGACTGATTCAGACCGGATCGATCGCCGAGGTCTTCGCGAAGCCGGCGAGCGAGGCCGCCGCCGCGGCAACCGGCGACGCGAACGTCATCCCGATCGAGATCCGAGGGACGGTGGTCGAGTCACCGATCGGCGCATGGGATGTGGCAGGGGCGCCGTTCCAGGGAACGGGCG
>JAENWF010000040.1 GCA_016650215.1 Thermoanaerobaculia bacterium | reverse complement strand
GAGTGGTGGCTCGTGACGGCCGTGCTGCTGAGCGTGAGGCGCCATCTGCGATGGCGCCTCTTGCCGCGGTGATGCAGGCTCGCAACTGGCGTCGGACTGGCGCAGTTCGCGCGGAGCAACAGCGCCAGAATCACGCGCGGTATCGGGATCGCGTCGTACTTTCCCGATCGTCTCGCGGGATTCGTGCGTGAGAACGGCGTCGCCGGCAACATGCTGAACAGCTATGGATTCGGCGGATACCTGACGTGGGCTCTGTACCCCGAGCGCCGGATTTTCATCGACGGGAGGAACGAGGTGTTCGTCCCTCTGATGGAGCGCCTCGCGAAGGCACGGGGTGACAGCCGCGAGTGGAACGCTCTCTTGAGCGATTACAAAATCGAGTATGCGCTTCTCGAATACGTCGATGATCTCGACCGCGTGACGACAGTGAACCCGAACGGCTCCCGTTCCGAGTCCCTGGCTCCGGTAAGCGCGGTGCGCTTTCCGCGCTCGCGCTGGGCGCTCGTCTACTGGGATGACGATGGGATGCTCTTCGTGAAGCGCGACGGGGTGAATCGCGCGCTCATCGCGAAGGAGTACGTCGCGGTCTTTCCCGAAGGCCGGGGCTATCAGCAGCAGCTCGTGCGCAGCGGCGCCGTCGATCGCACGCGCGCGATCGCTGAACTGCGGAGGAAATTGGCGGAGGATCCGTCGAGCCGGCGGGCTCTGGAGCTGTTTCGACTGACGGAGTGAAGAGTCGAAGAAGACGAAAAGCCGCCGGCTGAAGCCGGCGCCACGTCGATCACGAATGGTTGCTACGAGCCATGCATGACGTGGCGCCGGCTTCAGCCGGTGGCTTTTCGTTCCTCTTGCCTCAGAGCGACGCCAACCTCAAAACCCGTATCGAATCCCGATCATCGTGTGGACGTTGTGGGGGCGGGGGAACTCTGTGCTGCCGATGGCGCTCATCTCTGATTCGCGGAATGGCGACTCGGTGGCGATGTCGGTCAGGCGCGCTTCGATCGCAAACCGATCGCTCAGATGCCAGTCGGCGCCGCCACCGAATGCGACGCCCCAGCTCGCTCGCGTCCCGCGGAAGAGGCGGATGCTCGACGACGCGTTGTCGCGCCGGTTGATCCGATACGAGGCGTAAGAAGGACCGGCGTGGAGGTGGAATCGGAACGTCCCCCGCGGGTTGATGCGATAAACCAGCGGCAGCCCGAGCGTCGTGATATCGACATCACCCGCGTTGAGCGAGACGCCGTCGTCATCGTTTCCCTTGATCACGAGCGGCGCGCGCGTAAACGCCCCCTCGACTCGCACAGCGAATCGTTCGGAGAACGAACGCTCGAGATCGACTGCGATGCCGGCGCGCGTTGCCGCCGAAAGCGTGGTCGTCTGCTCCGCCGATCCCGTTTCTGTCTGAATCCGGAGATTTCGCTTCGCGAAATCACCGAAGACGAATGGTCCGGAAGCGATTCCGACGCTCCAGTCGGCACCGTAGGCGGCGGAGGCTGAGATGAGAAGAAAGGGAATGAGCAGCTTTCGCATCGTGGCCAGAATTGCAACCGTGGCGCCATGAGCGGGAAAATTTTCCTGAGACGCCGCATGCGCAAGTTTTCACAAGCGCTCAGGGAAGTCCAGTTGTTCCTGATACTTCAGCGGTTCTGCCGGCCTCGACCTTCACCAGAGAAAGTTATGCGATGTGTTGGAAAGAGTTGGCGCGCAACTGGCAAAAGGGGGAAGCACGATGAACATGGTTTCGACAAAGAATTCGGAACCGGTGCGCGAATCCAGCCTGATTCGTTCGCGCAAAGTGGCTGCTGCGGGCTCCCTCCTTCTTAATTGGACCGATTTTGGACGATTCACCCCCCTTCCTTAAAAGCCCACCAACTGGCCGCAGCGGTCCAACCAGGACGTAACACCTCGGAGCCGAAAGGCTCCGTTGGTGTTTTTACGGGAAAGTGACGAGTTACGCGTGACGAGTGACGAGTACGCGCCTTTACTCGTCACTCGTCACCAGTCACTCGTCACCGGTCCGGAAGATACAATCCCCCGCCCATGCCCCCGAAGTCCTCGAAGCGCCCGAAGCTATTCCTCGTCGATGGCTCGAACAACCTCTACCGCTCGTACTTCGCGATTCGCAATCTGACGAACTCGGCGGGGATGGCGACGAACGCCGTTTACGGCTTCACGCAGATGCTGCGGAAGATGCTGAAAGACCACGAGCCCGACTGCATCGCGGTCGCGTTCGATGAAGGGCCGTCGACGGTTCGTCACGAGCAGTTCGAGGACTACAAGAAAGACCGCAAGCCGATGCCCGACGACCTGTCGGTGCAGATTCCGCTCGTCTACGAAGTGCTTGATGGGTTCCGGATTCCGATCATCCACGCGACCGAATGGGAGGCGGACGACTTCATCGGCTCGCTTGCCTTCGCCGCGCGCGAGCGGGGGTACGACGTCGTGCTCGCGACGAGCGACAAGGACTTCTTCCAGCTCGTGGGCGACAACATCGCCTTCTACCACACGGGGCGCGAGGTGATGTACGACTCAAAAGGTGTCGAGGACGCCTTCGGATTGCCGCCGGAGAAGGTCGTCGACGTGATGGCGATCTGGGGTGACGCGATTGACAACATTCCCGGCGTTCCCGGCATCGGAGAGAAGGGGGCGAAGGCGCTGATCCAGCAGTTCGGATCGCTCGAGGGCGTTTACGAGCACCTCGACGACATTAAGCGTGCGTCGCAGCGGAAGTCGCTGGAGGAGAACAAGGACAAGGCGTTTCTCTCGCGCGACCTCGCGAAGATCAAATGCGATCTGGAAGTTGATCCCGACTTCGACAGGCTCAAGCGGCAGGAGCCCGATCGCGCGAAGCTCCATGACGTTTTCTCGCGGCTCGAGTTCGCCTCGCTCATGCAGGAGTTTCTGCCCGAGGCTCCTGCGGAGGAGAAAGATCGGCGCATCGCCACCTCGGCCGCTGACGTACACGAATTCCTTGGAGCGGCCGCAAAGGATGCAGCGATCGGAGTCTGGTTCGAGCCGTCGACTCCCGATGCATTCGACGAGCTTCTCGCCTGTTCGATCTCACATCGCGCGTCGGAATCGCTCCTGATTCCGCTCGCCGCGTCTGTCGGCGGAACGCCGGAGCTGCAGGCGTCGATTCGCACGATGCTCGAGTCGGATCGCACGTTCATCGCGCACGATGCGAAGCTCCAGATGCGCCGCCTCTCCGCAACTGGATGGCCTGTGCCGGCCCGCTTCGACGACACGATGCTGATGTCGTACGTCATCAATCCGGGACTGCCGAGCCACACGCTCGCAAACGTCGTCCGTGACCGCCTGAAGCAGGACATCGTTTCGCGCAAGGAGAGCGCGAAGACCGCGTCTCTCTTCGAGATCGATCACGAGGCCGGCTCCTCGCCTCTAGGTTCGTATCAGCAGTACCTCGGCGAAAAGTCGGATGTCACAATCGCGCTGCGGGACATGCTCGCGCCGGAACTCGGTCGCGATCCAGCTCTGCTCGACATCTACGAGCGCATCGAGCTACCGCTCTCGCCCGTCCTCGCGAAGATGGAGGAGCGCGGAATCCGCATCGATGTGGGGCTGCTGCGGCAGATGTCGTCGGAGATGGGCGTGCAGATCGCGGAGCTCGAGAAGCAGATTTACGCTGAGGCCGGCATCGAGTTCAATATCAACTCACCCGCGCAACTCGGGCACATCCTGTTCGAGAAACTGCAGTATCCGGTCGTCAAGAAAACAAAAACGACAAAGAGTTTCTCGACAAGTGTCGAGGTGCTGAGCGAGCTGGCGAGTCATGGCTACGCGGTACCGCAGCTCATCCTCCATCACCGCGAGCTGCACAAGCTGAAGTCGACGTATGTCGACGCGCTGCCGCAGATTGTCGGGCGGGACGGACGCGTGCACACATCGTTCAATCAGGCGGTCGCAGCGACAGGACGGCTTTCGTCATCCGACCCGAATCTGCAGAACATTCCGATCCGCACCGAGCAGGGACGCGTCATCCGGAAGGCGTTCATCGCTGATGACGGCAACGTGCTGCTTTCAGCCGACTACAGCCAGGTCGAATTGCGCATCCTCGCGCACATTTCCGGCGACGAAGATCTGATCGAGACGTTCCGCCGCGGCGCGGACATTCATCGGGCCACGGCCTCGAAGATGTTCAGCATTCCTGAGGATCAGCTCACCACGGAGCAGCGGCGCGCAGCGAAAACGATCAACTTCGGCGTGCTCTACGGCATGTCGGCGTTCCGTCTGTCGAACGAGCTGAACATCCCGACGGGTCAGGCGAAGGATTTTATCGAGGCGTACTTTGCACGCTATCCAAAGATCCAGCAGTACCTCGACCGGACACTCGGCGAGGCCCGTACGACCGGTAAGGTCACGACACTTTTCGGCCGTGTGCGGTACATACCCGAGATCCACAATCGCTCGTTCACGGTCCGCGGCAACGCAGAGCGGATGGCGACCAATGCCCCGATTCAGGGAACGGCCGCCGATCTGCTGAAGCTCGCGATGATCGCGCTCGACAAGCGACTCGAGCAGGAGGCGCGCGAGGCTCGTATGCTTCTCACGGTGCACGACGAGATCGTGATCGAGACCCCGGAGGCCGGCGCGTCGCGCGTGGCGGGAATCGTGAAGGAGACGATGGAGAACATCTTTCCGCTCGCCGTCCCGCTCGCGGTCGATGCACACTGGGGGAAGAGCTGGTACGACGCCAAGGATTGAGACGCCCGGCATGACGGATGTGTTGAGGGGAAAGGGTTGGCGAGGGTTGATCGTGATCGCGGGTCTGATCGCCGCCGCGCGATGCCAGAAACCGCCACAACTCCCCGGCGCTCCCGTCGTGAAGAAAGTCCGCGCGAATGTCATGACCGTTCGCACATCGATCGAGCCATCGAAGCGCACTTCCACGCACACCATCGTCATCGGAGAGTCGCTCGCGCGATCGACTGCGGAGGCTCCTGTATGGCGGCTCTATGACTTTCGTCAGAATCGCGTGACGACGGTCGACGATCTTGCGAAGACGTACCGGATCGAGTCAATGAGCTCGCTCATCGCTGAGCGGCGACGGCGATTTCGAGCGGCAGCTGAGGAGCCGCTACCTGAGGCAACCGCTCGGGCGACCGGCGCGTCGCGTCCGGTGCTGGGACTTGCGGCATCGCAGATCGTGATCTCGGCCGGCGCGTACCAGCGGCAGCTCTGGTTTGCGCCACATCCGAAAGTACCGCCAACGCTCTTCGCGATGATGCACGCGAGCGGGGAGGTCGAACCGAGCCAGGCGATGCGCCAGGTCGATGAGTTTCTCGTTTCCGCGCGCGGTTTCCCACTCGCCGATCACACCGAGATGCCGTACGGGACGGCGACGATCGTGATCGACCGCGTCGTCGAGAGCATTTTGCCGCGCGATGTTCCCGCGTCGCTTCTCGTGCTTCCCGCGGGCTACCGCGACGTGACCGTCACAACACCTGCCGCGCGTCGCCCAGCCGCTTCGTCACGCCCTCGCGGTCGAACAGCTCCAGCAACGGGATCGCAATCTTCCTCGACAACCCAAACAGCTCCTTGAACTGCCCGACGTCGAGCATCTGCCCCTTCTTCTCGCTCATGCGCGCTCGCGCATCGGCCAGCACCAGTGGATGAAGATAGACGCCATCGGCGAGCCGGATGAGCTTTCCCTGTTTGACGAGAAACGCGATGACCCCTTCGATCATCTTCGGCTTGTGCGTCATGGTCTTGATGATCTCCGAGACGGGAGGAGGCTGGAGCCCTGCGCCAGCGAAGCGTCCCTCGATCGCGCGCGCGAGCTCTCCTTCGCTGCCGCCGAGCGACTTGGAGCGACCTGGAATCTCGAGCACGTCGCCTCGCACAGCGACGATCCTCTCGCCCTCGAGATCTCCGAGGAGGAAGTTCGTCAGTGCGGCGTCGGCGCCGTACGGGATGAGCTTCTGAACGAACTCTCCCTTCGAAACATCGACCGCCATCTTGTTCGCTTTGAAGAATCGATCGAGGAACTCGATCGCTCTGTGGCGGAAATCGACGACTGCATCCTGATGGATCCAGCGTCCGTCGCTGACCTTCGCGAGCTGCGGAAGATCGCGTAACTCCGGTTTGAGTGCTGCCGCGGTCATGCCCGTACGCGCCTGAACTGATTCGAGCGAGATTCCGCGAATTCCCTCGAACTTCGCCATGAGCACCGCGCGCTCGCGCAGACTTCCCTCGGCGAGCATCTGCAGGAGCTCGCCCCGCGTTCCGCGACTCAGCTTCGGCAGATGCGCATCGAGCACCACTCCCCCGCCGATCGTGAATGCGGGTGAGTAGCGACGAATCACGAAGTGGTCGCCGGTCACCGCCGCGATCGGCGACTCGAGGCGGAGCTGCACAAACGCGTTTCCGCCGCCCCCGAGCTCTCCCGGTGTCTGATCGACGAAGCGCAGCGTGCCGAGGACTTCGGCCGAAAGGTGGTGGACCCGGACGCGCGTCTGTTCCTTCAGCGGTTTCGAATCGGGAAGCAACTCGAGCTTCGCGGTAATGATCTGCGACGGCCGCAGCGTGCCTGGAGCCGCGATCAGCAAGCCGCGACGCAGATGGTCGAGCGGGATGTCGGGAAGGTTCATCGACGTCCGCTCACCGGCGGTCGCCGCGTCGCGCTGTTCGCCGTGAACCTGGATCGCGCGGGCGCGGCTTCGCTCGCCGCCCGGCAGAACTTCGACCTCCGAGTCAACCGGCAGCCGGCCCGAGTACGTGGTGCCGGTGATGACCGGCCCGAAACCTTTCATCGTGAAGACCCGGTCGATCGGAAGGCGGAACAGACGCGACGTCGAGGCGCGGTCGCGCACGGACGCGACCGATTCCACGATCGCGGCGCGCAGGTCGTCGATCCCTTCGAGCGTCGTGCTGCTGACCGGAACCATCGGCTTTCCCTCGAGGAAGCTTCCTCGCACCATTTCGTCGACCTCGAGGCGCACGAGCTCGATGATCTCCGTCTCGACGAGATCGAGCTTGGTGATTGCGACGACACCAGTACGGATGCCGAGGAGACGGCAGATCGAGAAATGCTCCCGCGTCTGCGGCATCACCGATTCGTCCGCGGCGACGATCAGCAGCACGCTGTCGATGCCGCCGATGCCTGCGAGCATGTTCTTGACGAATCGCTCGTGACCCGGGACGTCGATGAATCCGATCTGGTACTCGTCGGTGATCCAACTCGCGAATCCGAGGTCGATCGTGATGCCGCGGCGCTTCTCCTCGGGGAGGCGATCGGTATCGACGCCGGTTAGCGCTTTCACGAGAGACGTCTTGCCGTGATCGATGTGCCCGGCGGTGCCGACCACGCGTTTCTTCCGGGTCATGGGACCGCGTATCGTAGTCGAGAAGCGCCGTACACCTCGACGAGTTGCGGCGGAACCTTGCCGCCCTGGCCAAGAGCGTGTTTCAGGTCGCCGGCATTCACGATCGCCTGGCCGCGGAAATGATTGTTCGTGATCACATAGACGTCTTTCGCTTCCATCGAATTGATCCGCTCGACCCACGGGTCGAGCTCCTTCTCGGTGTAGAGATAGTTGTACCTCTCCCAGCTTTCTTCGTGCGCGAACCACTTTTCGTAGTTCCGGCCGTGGAGACGAACGTACCCACGTCCGCTCGTGACGCTTGCCGCCGGCTTCACCGAGTCGGCGAACAGCGGCTGGTCGACCATGACGAACGCCGATTGCCGCTCGTCGAGAAAGCGCGCGAAGTCGTCGGTCTGAAACGATGCGTGACGAACCTCGACCGCGGCCGGATAAGCATCGAACGCTTCGAGCAAGGCTGCAATCCGATCGCGTGACCCCTCGGAATCCTTGAAGCTCCACGGAAACTGGAGAAGGATCGCGCCCAGCCGGTCTGCGTCCATGAGCGGATCGAGATAGTTGCGGAACGCTTTGATCTCGTCGGGTGCGATCGGCGCCTTCTCGTGCGTGAAGCCGCGGTAGACCTTCGTCGTGAACTTGAACTCGCGATTGGCTCCAACGCGCCGGATCCAGCTTTTCGCATGCGTTACCGGCGGAATCCGATAGAACGGCGAGTTGATCTCGATCGTGTCGAAGAAATCGGCCAGGTAAGCGAGGTGATCGAAGCGCGAACCGTGAGGTGGATAGACGATCCCCTCCCAGTCGGTGTAGCTCCAGCCGGCGGGACCGACGCGCGTCGTCATGGCCAGTGCCTCGGCTCCCGGTGCGCGTCTCTGATTATTTGTAATGTCTCGTAAGTCATTGCGCCAATTGGACTACTATGCTAAAACTTGCGCAACGAATCCAACTCCAAGTACAACCTTTGAACAGCAATCGTGCGTTCCGAGGCCGTATTGCGTTCGTTGCGGAAGGGAGCTGATCGGTAGGATTCGGAGGATTACAACCTGGATGCGGGGGCGAGTCGCGGCACCCCGCTTGTGTCACGCTGCGGCAAAGGTTCAAAGTTTCACAGGCAACAACCATTTAGGAGATCAAAGGTTCATGGATACATTCAACGATAAGACCCTTCAGTGTGCGGACTGCGGACAGGATTTCATCTTCAGCAAGAACGAGCAGGCATTCTATTCAGAGCGCGGTTTCACCAACGAGCCGAAGCGCTGCAAGAATTGCCGCGACAAGCGGAAAACAGCCCGCGACGGGAACGGTGGCTCACGCGATCGCCAGATGGTCAGCGTCACCTGCGATAGCTGCGGAGTTGCAACCGAGGTTCCCTTTACTCCTGTCAGTGGTAAGCCGGTCTATTGCCGCGACTGCTACAACCAGCGTCGTTCCTCCACCCGCCCGAGCTCCTGGGCTTGAACCAGGCGACAAGGACTCATCCACGGCGGGCGTAAGCCCGCCGTTTTCGTTTGCGGCGCCTGCCGCGTCCACATAGAATGCGCGCGCTTGAGCCGCCGCCCACTCCTCCCTCCCGTCGACAACATCCTCGATCTCGTTGGCAACACGCCGATGGTGCGCCTGAGGAAGATTACCGGTCCCCAGCACGCCGATATTTTCGCGAAGCTGGAGTTTCTGAACCCGGGCGGATCTGTGAAAGATCGCATCGGCGTCGGAATGATCGCGCGCGCCGAGCGGGACGGGCTGCTGAAGAAGGGAGGCACGATCATCGAGCCGACCGCCGGCAATACCGGCGTCGCTCTCGCGCTCGCCGGAGTCGGCCTCGGCTATCGCGTCATCCTCTGCGTTCCCGACAACTTCTCGATGGAGAAACAGGAAGTGATGCGCGCGCTCGGCGGCGAAGTCGTGCTCACGCCGGGTGATGACGGCATCCGCGGCGCGATCGCGAAGGCCGAAGAGCTCGCGCGCGAGATCCCGAACTCGTACGTCCCGCAGCAGTTCCGCAATCCATACAACAGTGAGAGCCACTACGAGACGACTGGCCCCGAAATCTTCGAGCAGATGGAGGGAAAGATCGACGCCTTCGTCACAGGGGCGGGAACGGGTGGAACATTCACTGGGGCTGCAAAGTATCTGCGCGAGAAGCTCCCGAACATCTACTGTGCGATCGTTGAAACGGAAGGGTCGGTCATCGGTGGCGGCAAAGCCGGTCCGCACGAGGTCGAAGGGATCGGCGCCTCGTTCATGCCTCCTGTTCTGGAAATGGGCCTTGCCGACGAAGTGATCACGATTCACGACGCGCCGTCCTTTCAGATGGTCGCGCGTCTCGCTGCCGAGGAAGGCATCCTCGGCGGATCATCCGCGGGAGCCAATGTCGCCGGCGCGCTGCAGGTCGCCGCCAAGCTCGGCCCCGGTAAGCGCGTAGTCACGATCATTCCCGACGCCGCGGAGCGGTATATGTCGAAGGGTATTTTCTCGAAGTGGCGGGAGAACCGTTAGACCTTTCCCCTTTTGCGGTCTAACGGTCCAACGGTCTAACGGTGCACTCACGCCTCGGGACTCAGGACTCAGGACTCAGCACTCAGGACAAACTATGGCCTTTTCAACCGACTGCATTCACGCGGGGCAGGAACCGGAGCCGCACACCGGGGCCGTCACGATTCCGATCTATCAGACGTCGACGTATGTGCAGCCTGAGCTCGGGCGGCACAAGGGGTACGAGTATGCGCGGACGAAGAATCCGACGCGCAGTGCGCTCGAGGCGAATCTTGCGGCGCTCGAGAAGGGAACGCACGGCTTCTGTTTCGCGTCGGGGATGTCGGCGATCGACGTCGTGTTCCGGATGTTGAAGTCGGGCGATCACGTCGTCGCGGGCGAGGACATGTATGGCGGCTCGTACCGTCTGTTCAGCAAGGTCCTCGAGAAGTTCGGACTGCAGTTCACGTATGTAGACACGACGAAAGCCACCGCGGTCCGTGATGCGATCAAGCCCGAAACGAAGATCGTCTATCTCGAGACGCCCACGAATCCGATGATGCGCGTGACCGACATCGCCGCGTGTGCCGAAGCCGCGCACAAGTCCGGCGCGCTGGTTGTGGTGGACAACACCTTCTGCTCGCCCTACATCCAGCGGCCGATCGAGCTCGGCGCCGACATCGTTCTCCATTCGACCACGAAGTTTCTCAACGGGCACTCCGACTCCGTCGGTGGTGTCGTCATTACCACCTCGGATGAAGTGGCCGAGAAGATCGGCTTTCTGCAGAACGCAGTCGGTGCGATTCTCTCGCCGTTCGATTCGTGGCTCGTGCTGCGCGGGACCAAGACGCTTGCCGTGCGGATGAAGAGCCATGAGGAGAACGGCAACGCGATGGCTGTCTACCTCAACAACCATCCGAAGGTGAAGAAGGTCTACTACCCGGGCCTTCCGAACCACCCGCAGCACGCGCTCGCGAAAAGGCAGATGAACGGCTTCGGTTCGATGATCTCGTTCGAGCTCGGATCGAAGGAGAACGCAAAAAAGTTTCTCGACCGCGTGCGCCTCTGTTCTCTGGCGGAGTCGCTTGGCGGGGTCGAGACGCTCATCTCGCATCCCGAGTCGATGACGCACGGCTCGGTCCCTCCCGAGACGCGTAAGCGCCTCGGCATCACGCCGGGCCTCGTTCGCATCTCAGTCGGGATCGAAGACCTCGAGGACCTCATCGCCGACCTCGACCAGGCCTTCGAAGCGGTTTAACTCTTTCGAGCTGCTCACCGTTGGACGAGCCTCCGGCCCCGATGATATGCGGCGGTCTCTCTGAACAGAATGTCTTGCCGCTTTCGGAGCGCGACTGCCCCCTTCTCTCCGAACTTCATACAATGCCCGAATGCTTCCGGCCGCTCTGGTCATCGCCTCGTATCTGATCGGATCGATTCCGTTCAGCTACCTCGTCGTGCGTTTCGTTTCGGGCGCCGATATCCGGCATCAGGGAAGCCGCAACGTCGGCGCGACGAATGTGGCGCGCACCGCTGGGAAGCTCCCCGGGATCCTCGCGCTGATTCTCGATCTCGCGAAAGGCTGGGGAGCGGTCATGCTCGCGCGATGGATCGTGATGCGCCCGGAGTGGCCGTTCATCGCCGGATCGGATGGCGTCCTGAGCTCGCGCGAGCTCTGGATCGCTCTTGCTGGCTTGATCGCAGTGCTCGCGCACATGTTCCCCGTGTGGCTCCGCTTTCACGGCGGAAAAGGGGTCGCGACCGCAACCGGCGTGTTTCTGGCTCTCGACCCGCTCGTTATCGGGGCGGGGGCGCTCGTGTTCCTGATCGTTGTCCTCGCCTCGCGCATGGTCTCGCTCGCATCGATCGTCAGCGCGGCTTCGATTCCGCTCTTCTTTCGCTTTCTCGCGACCGACGCCCCGTTCTGGCGCATCGTGATCAGCATCGTGATCGTGCTCGCGGTAATCCTGAAACACCACGCGAACATTGCGCGCCTCGCGCGCGGGGAGGAACGCAAAATGGGACAGCGGAAGGATCGCTCATGAAGATCTCGGTCATCGGGGCCGGGTCATTCGGTACTGCGATGGCGTCGGTGATGGCGCGCTGCGGCAACGACGTGATGCTCTGGGCGCACGACCACAAAGTCGCCTGGGCGATCCAGACCACACGGATGAATCCGACCTACCTGCCTGGTGTCACTCTCGGCGACCGGGTCACGGCGACGAATGAGATCGCCGAGGCTGACGGGTTCGGCGAGGCGATCTGCATGGTCGTGCCGAGTCATCACTATCGCCGCGTCCTCGGCGAGCTCGCGCTTCACGTCAACTCGCGCGTCAGCGTCTTCTCCGGAACCAAAGGCATTGAGAACGAGACGCTGGCGCGGATGTCTGAAGTCACCGCGGGCGTGCTCGGCGCGAAGCTGGATGCATTCGCGGCGCTCTCGGGTCCGACCTTCGCCGCCGAAGTCGCGCGCGGAGATCCAACGGCGGCCGTCGTCGCCTCCGCGAATGTGTCGTTCGCCGAGTCTCTGCAGAAAGCGCTCTCGTCGGAAACGTTCAGGCTTTACAACTCCGCCGACGTCACCGGCGTCGAGCTCGCCGGGTCTCTGAAGAACGTCATCGCGATCGCCGCCGGAGTGCTCGAGGGGCTTGGACTCGGATTCAATACCACAGCGGCGCTCATCACGCGGGGCCTGCACGAGATCACCCGTCTCGCGATGGCACAGGGCGCGCGTCCTGAAACGCTCGCCGGTCTCGCTGGGATGGGCGATCTCGTTTTGACGTGTACCGGATCGCTCTCGCGCAATCGGAATGTCGGGGTCGCGCTCGGGCGCGGAAAAAAGCTGGCGGACATTCTCGACGATGCGAAATTCGTCGCAGAGGGAGTCAGGACTGCGCGTTCGGCGAAAGAGCTTGCGGAGAAGCACAAGATCGATATGCCGATCACCTTCGAGATGTATCGCGTTCTGTACGAGAACGAGTCGCCGCGCGACGCGATCCAGCGCTTGATGACGCGCTCGCTGAAGGCGGAGGCTGCTCGCTGAGCACGGGTGGTGTTCGCGAATGGCGCCGTCAAGCGTGATGTTCCGTTAATCGTGAATGAAAAACCCCACCGCAAGGTGGGGTTTCTTTTGGATACCATAGAGTCCGTGCACCGGCAGAATCTCGGCGACATGCTTCTCGATGCAAATCTCATCGACGAAGTACAGATGCAGATCGCGCTGGCTGAACAGCGCCAGACCGGCAAGAGATTCGGGTCGACACTCGTCGAGCTCAGGTTCATCGACGAGAACGTACTCGCGGCGTTTCTGTCGAAGCAGATCGACGTCCCCTGCATCAGCCTTCTTCACATCGACATCCCGAAAAAAGTCGTGAGGAAGCTCGACCGGTCGATCGCACTCGAATGCAAAGCGATCCCTGTGCGCATTGACGAGCGGGGACGCCTCGAGGCGGCTATGGTCGATCCGACCGACGCGGAAAGTCTCGAGAAACTCGAGAAGAAATCCGCAATGATCATTGCACCACTGATCGCGCCGGAGAGCTCGGTGCAGATGATGATCGACAAGCTCTACCCCGAGGTTCTGCCGGACGACGACACGTTGTCCGTCAAGCAGAAGGGGGGCGCGAGGAACATTCCGAACGATCCGATCTTCTGGGATCTGATCGCGGAGCTCGACAGCGGCGACCTCGACGGCCGGCTCAAGAAGATCGAGGAAAATCTCGCGAACATCTGGGTACTTCTCGAAAAAGTGCTTCGCAACCTGGAGATGCGCGAGACGGTACCGCCGGGAGATCGTTAATTCGCAAGGGAACACAAAACCGTTGCGCGGTGAAACGGATGACTCACACGCTACTGCGGTTTCTTCGGGTTCTCTTCCTGCTCCGGTTTCCCTGATTCAGCCGGATCCGTCTCGCCATAGCCGGCTTCGGCGCCTTCCTCCATCTCGGCAGCGCGCGCGCGACGTTCGATTTTTTTCTTTTCCGCTTCCGCCTTCTGAACTTCTGCGGCGGATTTTTCGGCCAGGGCGGCCTTCTCTTTCGCCTGAGCCGCGATCATCTCGGCCTCTTTCGAAGGTTTCGGCGGATCGGGATTGAACTGCGGCTGGATCGTCGTGGTTGTGATGTGACCGCCCTTGGAGTCCTTTACCATCGCATCCGTGATGACGATGCGCTTCTTCCCTGTCGGCTTCCTGCTCTTTCGAACTGCAGCAGCGAATGGTGATTCGGCCGGGACGGGGGAAACCACCTGAGACTCGGCCGGTTTCGGCTTTGGCTCGGCGGGCTTCTGAGCTGTCTCCTCGGCAAGAAGCGGCAAAGCAGCGAGTACCGCGGTGGCGATCAGGACTCGTTTCATGATTTCCTCCGAGTGATGTAATGCTACTCGCGGGTCGTCAATTTCCCGCGATTCCGCGGCGGAGGCCCCGAAACTGCATTTTCAGGCCGAAAACGCTCAATGTCTCCTGAATTTCTGCTGGAAAAGTTCGGATACCTCGCGGTCTTCGTCGGGACCTTTCTCGAGGGGGAGGCGATCCTCATCGCTGCCGGCTTCTTCGCCGAGCGCGGCTATCTGAACATCGTCTGGGTTGGAATCGTCGCGTTCCTCGGCTCGTACGTCGGACACGTCTTCTGGTTCTGGCTCGGACGCGCGCATGGAGTTAGGATCCTCGACCGCTTCCCGAAGATGCGCCAGAGCTTCGGCAAGGGGATCCGGCTGTTCGAGCGCTACGGGCCCGCAGCGATCATCATCACGCAATGGCTTTACGGTCTTCGGATCACGTGCGCGGTGATCGTCGGAATCTCAAAAATCTCGGTCGCGAAGTTTCTGTTCTATGAAGCGGTGAGCTGCGCGATCTGGACCGCGGTGATCACGGCGCTCGGGTACTACTTCGGCCGAGCGATCGAAGGGGTACTCGGCCGTGTCGAGCACATCGAAAAGTACGGGCTCGCGGCGATCGTGGTGATCGCGCTCAGTGTGTGGCTGTATCATCGGGCGAAAGAGCGGCGCGAGACGACTCGAGCTTGACTGCACTGACTGCGAACGGCGGCACTTCTTCGAACCTGGCCCGGCGATATGCCGCGTGGCTCGCGGTCCCGCCTCTGGTGATCCTCCTTCCGGTCGCGCTCTCGTTTCTGGTTCACGTGCTTCGGCTTGGCTCGGACGAGGCATTCGTTCTGGCGATCTCGCTCTCCGCCGCCTACGCAGCCGGCGCCGTGGTGTTCGGATTGTCGGTTGCGCGCTCCGCATCGCGCGTCGAACGAGCACTCGACAGTGGCGTCGATCCGAGCGATGCGGTCTCGGAGGCGCTCCAGAAGACGTCCACCGCGGCGTTCGTGGTGTGGGTCGTGTGTGGGCTTCTCATCGCAGTCGCGGGCGCGATGTTCTTCGACTCAACGCTGGCGGGGCTCCGCTATTTCGCGGAAGCGGCGCTCATCGTCGCGGCTCCCGCGATGGCGTGGTCATACTGCACCGGCAAACGGATGCTGGTCGCTGCCGTCCCGCCGGGAACGCCGCTCGCGTACCGGGGGCGAACCTACTCGATCGGATTGAAGCTCGGGATCGTATTCGGTGGCTTCTTCATAGTGTCACTCGGCGCGGTTGTGAATCTGATCTCCTCGCGCCTCGCGGTCCGCCTGCAGCAGTCAGGCATTGCCGCCGAAGACATCGTGGCCGACGTGACGCGCCACGGACTCATGATCGCGGTCATCACCGCTGTTTTTTTTGCGCTTGCGATCTACCTTCTTGCGCGCGACATCACAACACCGCTGGACGAGCTCATCGAGGTCGCGAACGAGATGGCGTCGGGACACTTCGACCAAACGCCCCGCGTTTTCTCCGATGACGAGATAGGACGGCTCGCGGGAAGCTTCGGCGCGACCCGCTCGAATCTCCGAACGCTCCTTGCGCGAGTGGGGGGAAGCGGAGGCGCGGTTACGAGCGGAGTGAAGCTGATGACCGCCGGCACCGAGAATCTCCTCACGGGCGCGCGGGAGCAGCAGCGTGCAACGGGACAAACCGTGTCAGCGATCGATCAGGTGCGCAACGACGCGCGGTCGGTGCTCGAGGCGGTAGACAAGGTGAGCGGCTCGACGTTCGAGTCGGCGAGCAGGGCAACGGAGCTGAGCGCGTCTTTCTCTGAAGTCGCGCGGCGCATGGACGAGCTGTTCCAATCGGTGGAGAAGAGCTCGTCGTCGACGCTGGAGATCGACGCATCAGCGCGCGAGATGTCGTCGCGCACATCTCGTCTCGCAGGAGCCGGCAATGAAGTCCTCGCATTCGTTTCCGAGATGGACGCGAGCGTCGAACAGATCAGCCGGACCGCAGACGAGAACGCGAGCCTTTCGACTGAGGTGCGGCAGAACGCGATTGCCGGCCGCGACGCGGTCGATGCCACAGTCGAGGGAATCCGCAGCGCTCAGGCGTCGACGCGCCGCACGATGGGCACATTCGAGGAACTGCAGAAGAGCCTCGGCGAGATCGACCGCATCCTCGATTTCATCGGCGAGCTGACGAACCGCACCAATTTGCTCTCGCTCAACGCTGCGATTATCGCCGCGCAGGCCGGTGCGAACGACTTCGGCTTCTCCGTCATCGCGGACGAGGTCCGGCAGCTCGCCGAACGGACGCGCAGCGCGACGAAGGAGATCGCCGGGATCGTCCGCAACGTGCAGCCGATCGCCCGCCAGGCCGTCGGTGCGCTCGAGGAAGGAGTCGCCAACGTCGACCGGACCGTGAAGCTCGCGCAGGGCGCGCGCGACTCCCTCGGCACCATCCTGTCGAGCTCCGATCGCTCGCTCGACATGGTGCGCAACATGACGCGCGCGATGCAGGAACAGTCGCAGGCCAGCCGGCATCTGCACGAAGTCGTCAGCAGCGTCTCTGAGACGATTGACGAGATCAACCGCGCCACTCAGGGGCAGGCCGAGGCGACACGCCTGCTGGCGATGGAAGCAGAGCGCGTTCGCGACATCGCGCTTCAGGTGAAGCGGGCGAGCGAGGAGCAGATCGCCACCGGCCGCGGAATCTCGACCGCGATGGAGCTGATTGCCGACGACGTGCTGATCGTCCGCACCCGTCTCGAAGGCCAGCTCGCCAGCGCCGAAGAGATTGCGATCGCCTCGCAGGTCACCCTCGAGATCGCCCAGCGCAACAACCAGATCGCCGAAGAGTTCACCTCCGCGCTCCAGTCGCTCGTCACCTCCGAGAACGCGTTTCAGGGTGAGGTCGGGAAGTTTCGAGTCTGACCGATTGAGTGCTGAGTGCTGAGTCCTGAGTCCTGAGTCCTGAGAAGAGAAGTGTTCCGCTTGTCGGAAGGACCCTACTCAGCACTCAGGACTCAGCACTCAAAATTACCCCTCGTACGCCTTCTGCTCGAGTTCCGCCTGCGCGGCCGCGAGGCGCGCGACGGGAACTCGGTAGGGAGAGCATGAGACGTAGTCGAGGTTGCAGGAGCGGAAGAAGCGGATGGAGTCGGGATCGCCGCCGTGCTCGCCGCACACGCCGACCTTGAGGTTCTTGTTCGTTTTGCGTCCTCGCTCGATGCCGGTGCGGACCAACTGACCGACGCCTTCCTGATCAATCGACTCGAACGGGTCCTTCAGAAGGATCTTTTTGTCGACGTACTCCGGGAGGAACGATCCTGCGTCATCGCGCGAGTATCCGAACGTCAACTGTGTCAGATCGTTTGTGCCGAACGAGAAGAACTCGGCAACGGTCGCGAGCTGATCGGCGATCAGCGCGGCTCGTGGGATCTCGATCATTGTCCCGACGATGATCGGGACATCGACGCGCTTCTCTTTGATCACATCCGCCGCGACGCGCTTGACCATCTCGGCTGTGAGCTGCAGCTCCTTGATCGTTCCCACGAGAGGAATCATCACCTCAGGGCGAGCGTCGATCCCCTGCTTCTTCACATCACATGCTGCCTCGAAGATCGCGCGCACCTGCATCTCGTAGATCTCGGGGTACGTGATGCCGAGGCGGCAGCCGCGGTGGCCGAGCATCGGATTTGTCTCGTGCAGCTGGCCCACTTTTGCGCGCAACTCGACGAAGCCCCAGCTCATGTCGCGCGCGAGGGCGGAGATCTGCGATTCGTTCTGCGGCAGGAACTCGTGCAGCGGCGGATCCAGGAGGCGAACCGTCACCGGCATGCCGTTGAGCTCGCGGAAGATCCCCTCGAAGTCGGCCCTCTGGAACGGCAGGAGCTCGGCGAGCGCGCTGCGGCGGCCAGCCTCGTTGCGCGCGAGGATCATCTCGCGCACGCGCAGGATCCTCTCCTCCTGAAAGAACATGTGCTCGGTGCGGCAGAGGCCGATGCCGCTTGCGCCGAAGAGTCGCGCGACGCGCGCGTCCTGCGGCGTGTCGGCGTTCGTCCGGATGCCGAGAGTTCGAATCGCATCGGCCCACGACAGCAGGCGGTCGAAATTGCGATAGATCTCGGATTCCTCCGGTTTCATGGAGCCTTCGAGGCGGACTTGAATCACCTCGGATGGCCGCGTCGGGAGCTGACCGCCGAGGATCTCGCCGGTCGAGCCGTCGATCGAGAGCCAGTCGCCCTGCTCGAGTGGCTCGCGTCCCTCGGCTTTCAACTCGCCCCGCGCGTAATCGACGCGGAGCGCCCCGGCGCCGACGACGCACGGGCGTCCCATGCCGCGTGCGACGACCGCAGCGTGCGAGGTCAGGCCGCCGCGCGTGGTGAGGATGCCGGCTGCGCTGTGCATGCCGGCGATGTCTTCAGGCGACGTCTCGATGCGGACGAGAATGACCGGACCGCTCTTCGCCATCTCGACCGCATGCTCGGCGTTGAAAGCAATCTGTCCCGCGGCCGCGCCGGGACCTGCTGGAAGCCCGCGGCCGAGGAGGCGCCCGCCCTGCAGTGCTTTGTTCTTCTCCTTCGCATCGAAGACCGGGGCGAGAAGCTGAATGATCTGATTCGCTTCGACCCGCTCGACTGCCTCGCGCTCCTTGATGAGCCCTTCATCGACCATGTCGCATGCGATCTTCACCGCGGCAAATCCGGTTCGTTTGCCGGTACGCGTCTGCAGCAGATAGAGCTTTCCCGACTGGATCGTGAACTCGATGTCCTGCATGTCCCGGTAGTGCCCTTCGAGCTTGCGGTAGACGTCCTGCAGTTGCGCGAACACCTGCGGCATCGTCTCCTCGAGAGATTTCTCGTCGCCGGTCGCCTGCGCTCTGGTAATCGGCATCGGCGTGCGAATGCCGGCGACGACGTCTTCGCCCTGCGCGTTCGGGAGGTACTCACCGTAAAAACGCTTCATGCCGCTCGAAGGGTCGCGTGTGAATGCGACACCGGTTGCGCAGTCATCGCCCATGTTGCCGAAGACCATCGACTGAACGTTGACCGCCGTCCCCCAGTCATCCGGAATGCCGTTGAGCTTGCGATAGGTGATCGCGCGCGCGTTGTTCCACGAAAGAAAGACGGCGCTGACCGCGCCCCAGAGCTGCTCGTGAACGTCCTGGGGGAAGTCTTTCCCTCCCTTGTCGCGCACGATCTTCTTGTAGGTGGCGACGAGTTCGCGGAGGCTTGCGGCGGGTATCTCGGCATCGGTCTTCACCCCTGCGCGATCGCGAAGGGCGATGAGCTCGTGCTCGAAGTGCTCGCGGTCGATCTCGAGCACGACACCCGAGTACATCTGGATGAACCGGCGGTAGGAATCGAGCGCGAAACGTTCGTCGCCCGATGACTTCGCGAGACCCTTCAAGGTCTCGTCGTTGAGCCCGAGGTTGAGGATCGTGTCCATCATGCCGGGCATCGAAGCGCGTGCGCCGGATCGGACCGAGACGAGGAGGGGCTTGGAAGGGTCGCCGAACTTGCGGCCGACCGATTGTTGGACGCGCGCGAGATTAGTCGTGACCTGTTCTTTCAGCTCGGCAGGGAAGCTCTTGCTGTGATCGTAGAAATACTTACAGACGGCGGTCGAGATCGTGAAGCCGGGAGGCACGGGAACGCCGATGTTGGTCATCTCGGCGAGGCCTGCGCCTTTTCCGCCGAGAACATCCTTCATTTTCGCGTTGCCTTCGGCGCTGCCGTCACCGAAGTAATAGACGTATTTCTCCACATGGACCTCGTGCCGTGCTGCGAGCTGATGCGTTCAGGCGCCGCGATTATGCTTCAAAAAACGGAACGATCACTTCACCGAGATCTCGACGGCGCTGTGCATGAGGCGAATCAGTTCGCTTGCAGGGGACGCGAGCGCTTCATCGCTTCCGGCGGCGACCAGCTCGATGCGCGAGAGATCGGCGCCGCGTGTGGTCAGCGCAGCACGGAGTGAATCGATCCGAGCCCTGGCGCGTCGCGCGTTGGTCTCCGCTGATTCGCTTCGATACTCACGTGCGACAAGGCTTACCTTCTGCGAAGGATTTCTCGCCAACGCGCTGGTGATCGCGTTCCACGAGATCTCGTCGACAGCGGCGATGTGATCCTGCTCGTCGAAGCGGAGCGTGTAGAGCGGATATCGGCCCGCCCGTTCGAGGAATGTCGAGGGGAGATCGCGAGCGGCCGCTTTCGACACGCTGCCGCAGGGGCTCTTGTCACCGAACCACGCGCCACCGGTGTGTGTGGCCTGCGCGCGCTCGTACCAGCGAAGGCCGCTCATCGTCGCAGCGCCGGGAGCGACGGTCATCGCCGCGACTCCGTGATCGGGGCCGTGAACCCATGTGAAGCGATAGACGGCCGCTTCCGCGCCGCCGCTCAGAACGATCGGAACGTCCGCGCCGATCCGCCCGGAGATCGCGCCGCCGTTCTCCTGAAACGTCGCAGCCTCGCCATTCACGTTCCAGCAGCCGGCAATGGATGCCGGTCGCACGACTGACAGAAACTGTCCGCGGACCTGCAGCGAGAGGAGCGAGGGGAAATTGCCGGCAGCTCCCGTCAGTGTGAAGCGGATGAACTGTGCGTCGACCGGAGTCACTGGAAACATCTGCGAGTCAGCGGACGACGTGAGTGCAGGTTCGGCGAGTTTCACGAATGTCGTTCCATCGGAGGACGCTTCGAGCCGCAGGTTGTTGATTCGAAGCGGGTCAGGCCGCGGCGTGAGAATGCCGACATTCTCGATGCGTGTCATTGATGGAAGCGCGAAGACGATCGTCTGATCGATGTCGGCGGGTGGCGCGCCCCAGCCGGTGCCGCTCTCGCCATCAATTGCGGCAACCGCCGAGCTGTCGAGAGTCATCTCGCCGGTGCGGGAGACGACCGACGCGCCGGTCGCCATGTTCAGTACGTTGCCCCGCTCCGATTCGATCGTCTTCAGATCTTCGCGCGTTGCCTCCGCGGCTACGGGCGGAGTGGCCGCGGGCCTGCTGCACGCTGCGAGTATGGCGAACGAGAGAACGATTCGCCGCATCACGAACGGTAGTCGCGGCGGTCGACGACGATCTTCGTCACGTCCGCGATCTTCATCACCGCGCCGCCTGCTTTGCGCAGCAGCGACATCCGGTTCGTTTTTACTGCCTCATCGCCGACGTTGACCATCACGTCCTTGAAGAATGTCTCCAGCTCGGGCGCCATCGCGGCGAATGACTCGAGCGCCATGCGATAGTGCCGCTCCGCGATCATGTCGTCGATCTGGTCGCTCACGGTCGCGGCGAGCTCGTTGAGCCGCTTCTCGGCCGGTTCTGTGAGGAGTGCCGGCTCCACCTGCGTCGAGTCGTGGCCGGCGGTGATGTTCGCGATCCGCTTCGCCGAGTCGAGAATCGAGAGAAAGTTCGCATCGCCACGAACGCCTTTCAGCGCATCGATCCGATCGACGAGATCTGTGAGCGAGCTTGCCCATCCGGACTCCATCGCCGCGGCGATCTCGTCGTATGCGAATCCCCATGCGGAGGCTTCGAGAATCGTTCGTACGCGTTCCGCGAAGAATGCGAGCAGATCGTCCTTCGCAGCTGACGCAGACGCTCCATGAGCCGCGATTGCGAGAGCGAGGAGCGTGTCGATCCCGATCTTCACCTCTCGCTTGTCGCGGTTGAGGAGAAGCTGCACGACTCCCTGAGCCGCCCGGCGGAGCGCAAACGGATCCTTAGACCCTGTCGGCTTGAAGCCGATCGCAAAGAATCCAGTGAGCGTGTCCATGCGGTCGGCGAGCGAGACGACCGCACCTGCGAGTCCGCGCGGCAGCGCATCATCGAGATTCATCGGCTGGTAGTGATCGTAAATCGCCTGCCACACCGCGTCCGGTTTCCCCTCCTCGCGTGCGTAGATCCCGCCTATGCGCCCCTGAAGATCGGTGAACTCCTTCACCATCTCCGTCCCGAGGTCAGCTTTCGAAAGACGCGCGGCCTCGCCGGTCTCCGCCGGATCGAGTTTGATCGCCGCGCAGATCGCCGTCGCGATCCGTTCGATGCGCCGCGTCTTGTCTAGATAGTTGCCGAGCTTCTCCTGGAATTGGAGGTGCGACAGCGATTCGACGCGTTCCGCAAGTGTCTTGCGGCGGTCGGTCTCGTAGAAGAAGCGCGCGTCGGCGAAGCGCGCGTTCGTGACGAACGAGTTGCCATACGCGGCGTTTCCCTCGGGATCGCCGTCGTTGTCGAGGACCGCGAGGAAGTAGTTCGTCAGCTTCCCGTCCGCGCCGCGGATAGGCAGCTGCTTCTGATGCACGCGCATGACCGTCACGAGCACTTCTTCCGGCAGCGCGAGGTACTCCGGACGGAACTCAGCGCGAACGACCCCTGGATACTCGCTGAGGTACTGCCACTGCGACCAGATTGCGGCGTCGATCGAAGGCGTGCCGCGCACTTCTGCGGCGAGCACCCGCGCCCGCTCGGCCATCACGTGACGACGGCGCGTTGCATCAACGACCACACGCGCAAGCTCGAGCCGCGTCACGTAGTCGTTGTAGGAACTGATCTCGAGCGGCGCAGGGGCCAGCGTGCGGTGTCCCGGCGTTGTCGTACCCGACTTGATCCCGAACATCTCGATTGGGAGATGCGCGCCGTCGAGCAGGGAGATGATTGAGTGGATCGGGCGGATGTACAAATGCTCGCCAGCGCCCCATCGCATCATCTTCGGCCAGCGAAGCGACTGGATGACCTCAGGGATTCGCTCCTGCAGCATATCGGCCGTTTCGCGCCCCGCAATCTTGCGTCGGATGCGGACGTATTCGTCGGTGGAATCGAGGATGTCTTCGACCGCGGCGCCGTTCTTCTTGAGAAATCCGATCAGTGCCGGCGCCGGTGCGCCGTCGGCCGCGTACGCCGACTTCTTTGGTGGCCCCTTCACTTCCTGTTCGCGATCCTCTTCACGGAGCGGGAGCTTTGCGAGCATGAACGCGATGCGGCGCGGCGTCGTGTTGATGCAGACCGATGAGCTGTCGGCGGGAACACTGAGACTCTCGACGAGCTTGCCGAGCTTCTCCTGCAGCGCGCTTTTTGCGGCGTCGTGCATCCAGGCAGGAATCTCCTCCACGAGCAGCTCGAAAAAGTACTCGGCCATCAGGAGATCTTCCTGTCCATGAGCGGGAAGCCGAGCGCTTCGCGCGACTGGAGGAACTGGCCGGCACAACGGACTGCGAGATCGCGGACACGCTTGATCACACCGACGCGCTCAGTCACCGAGACCGCGCCCCGCGCGTCGAGTGTGTTGAAGACGTGCGAGCATTTCAGCGTCCACTCGTAGCCGGGAAGAACGAGTTTTGCGTCGAGACAGCGGCGCGCTTCGCCTTCATAGATGTCGAGCAGTTTCCAGTGCATGTCGACGTCCGCAGTCTCGAAGTAGTACTTCGAGAACTCGAACTCGTCCTGCTGGCGCACCGGCCCGTAACCGAAGCCGGCGCCCCACTCGATGTCGAACACTGAGCTCTCGCGCGCGAGGAACATCGTGAGACGCTCGAGGCCGTACGTGATCTCGGCTGAGATCGGCGCGAGGTCGATGCCGCCTGCCTGCTGGAAGTAGGTGAACTGCGTGATCTCCATGCCGTCGAGCAGAATCTGCCAGCCTACGCCCCACGCGCCGAGTGTCGGCGACTCCCAGTTGTCTTCCTCGAAGCGGATGTCGTGCTTCGTCAGATCGAGACCGATCGCACGCAGCGAGTCGAGATACATCTCCTGCACTTCGAGCGGCGACGGTTTGAGAATGACCTGAAACTGATAGTGCTTGCCGAGGCGGAACGGGTTTTCGCCGTAACGGCCGTCCGCGGGGCGGCGCGAGGGTTGGACGTACGCGACATTCCACGGCTCCGGTCCAAGAACGCGGAGGTATGTCGCCGGGTGCATCGTGCCGGCGCCGACTTCGAGATCCATCGGCGTTTCGATCATGCACCCGCGCTCCGCCCAGAAACTCTGGAGCCGGAGGATCAACGACTGGAACGTGACACGCGACATTTGGGCGCGCATTCTACCCGTGTTCGGGAAGCGGGCAGCCGTCCGCGAAAGCGTTCGCCCCGTCTACAACCCGGGTGGCGGAGGGGGTGGCGGCTCTTCCTGCTCTTCGTCGCGCCCGGGCTCCGACTTGGTTTCCTGCTCCGTCGGCTGCTCCGGCTGCTCCGGCTCAGGGGTCGTGGCTTCAGTCACGAGTGGCGTGGTCTCCGGAACAGACGCGGTCGGAACCGGCTCCGGCGTGCTCTCCCGCGGCGGGGGAACGTACGCCGCTGGTGGCGGCAACGTGCCCGCGAGAGTTCCCGGTTGTTGCGTATCGGTCGGGGGAATCGAGGTGGTCGGCAACGTGAACGCAGTCGTCGTGTCCGCGTTGGTTCCGGTCATCGGCGGGAGCACTTCGCCCGGCACGACGACCGTCGACGTCACGCCCGCGGCCGATCCTTCCTGCACGGTTTCATACTCCTGCTGATCGCGCGTAAGCGTCCCGCTCTCGCGACTGCAGGCGGCGATCAGCAGGAGGAACGGCAGGACTTTTCTCATCGTCGTGAACCTGGTCCGTGGCAGGTTATGTGCCACGGAAGAACATCAGTACTACCCCTGTTGTGCATACCGTACCAAGGTGGTACTGTTTCGCGCCGCGGACGTTCTATGCTGAAAATCTCCCGCTTAACTGACTACGGACTCCTCGCTTCGGTCTACCTCGCGCGCAAGCAGAGTGAGGTGGTCTCCGCACGCGAGATCGCGGTTTCTTACCACCTGCCGGTACCGATGATCACGAAGGTGTTGAAAACGTTGCATCAGGGCGGACTCATCAGCTCTCATCGCGGCGCGGGTGGTGGCTATTCATTCGAAGGAGACGCCGAGTCAGTCACCCTCGGTCACCTCATCGCGGTGCTCGAAGGCCCGTGGGATCTTGTCGAGTGCGAGTCGACCGACGATGCCGGGCATGCAATCTGCGCGATCCGAGTCGCCTGTCCGTCGCGCCGGTTCATGTTCGGCATCAACGGCGTGATCAAAAGCGCATTCGACCGCGTGACCCTCGGAGACCTGATGCGAGGGAACATGCCACCCGCGATGTACGCAGAACGCAAACAAACCGCAGTGAGAGAGATGAACGGAACCGTATGAGCGACACGATCCAGCAAATCGCCGAACAGGAATACAAGTACGGCTTCGTCACCGATATCGAGGCCGACACGGTTCCGCCAGGCCTCAGCGAAGACGTCATCCGTCTCATCTCGACGAAGAAGGGCGAGCCGGAGTGGTTGCTCGACTGGCGTCTCAAGGCGTATCGCCACTGGCTCGAGATGAAGGAGCCGACGTGGGCGAATATCCGCTACGAGCCAGTCGACTATCAGTCGATCAGTTACTACTCGGCGCCGAAGCAGAAGAAGCAGCTCAACAGTCTCGATGAAGTCGATCCGGAGCTGCGCGCCACATTCTCCAAGCTCGGCATCTCGCTCGAAGAGCAGAAACGTCTGTCAAACGTTGCAGTCGATGCGGTCTTCGATAGCGTCTCGGTCGCGACGACGTTCCGCGCCGAGCTCGCGAAGCTCGGGATCATTTTCTGCTCCTTCTCGGAAGCGGTCCGCGAGCATCCCGATCTGGTCCGCAAGTACCTCGGGTCGGTCGTTCCGGTCACCGACAACTTTTTCGCGACTCTCAATTCCGCCGTCTTCACGGATGGCTCGTTCTGCTACATCCCGAAGGGCGTCCGCTGCCCGATGGAGTTGTCGACCTACTTCCGCATCAACAGCGCGGGGACGGGACAGTTCGAGCGGACGCTGATCATCGCGGATGAGGGCGCCATCGTCAGCTACCTCGAAG